>CAZQIJ010000095.1:0-12641 GCA_964592955.1 uncultured Anaerolineaceae bacterium | reverse complement strand
GCGATATGGACGCGGCGTATACCCACCTGCGCGCTGCGCATGTCGCCCAGGTTTCCACCGCACCGCAAACGCTGCCGCCGTCCATCCCGGCGGCGGCAGGTATTCAGGCCTATTACTTTCGCGATCCTGACGGGCATAACCTGGAGTTGATCGCGTATCCGTCCGGCAAAGGTCAGCCGCGCTGGCAGAGCAGGGACGCGCTCTTCTTAGGCATCGACCACACGGCAATCGCAGTTGCAGAGACGGGGCTGAGCCGCCGCCTTTATGAACAGCTCGGTTTCCGCGTCGCCGGTACCATCCTGAACTTTGGACAGGAGCAGGAACACCTGAACGGCGTCGTCGGCTGCCGGGTGGAAATCACCGGCTGGCGCATTGATGAGGGGATAGGCGTTGAGTTTCTCGCCTACCTCTCGCCGCTGGATGGCCGCCCCTACCCTTCAGACAGCACTGTCGCAGATTTGTGGCACTGGGAAACAACGCTGGTGTGTGAGGATATCGACGCCACCCTCACAGCGCTGTCGCCAGATGCCATGAGCGCGCCGCCCGCGCCGCTAGTGGATTTCGCGGTCGGGTCGCCCAATGGCTGGCGGCGTGCCTGCCTTGTGCGCGATGCTGATGGCCACACGATCAAACTGGTGGAGACCTAGCCGATGGAATCGACAGTTGTCTGGATCACGCCGCTGCTGATGCTGCCAGGGATCGCAACGCTGGTTATTTCGACCGCCGCACGTTACGCCGCGCTGTACGAAGAGATCCACCGTATGTTTCACCAGCGCGAAGAAAGCCAGTTGATAGAAGGTGCCCACCTGATGACGCGCGCCGTACACTTCCGTAATGCGCTGGTCGCCCAATATGCAGGCGTACTGCTTATGGTTTGTGCCAGTCTGATCGGCGCGCTGTTTGAGGTTGCGCAGTTGCCAGGTGGTGATACCTGGGTGCTCATCGTGCTGGCCGCCGGGGTGACTGTGATCGCTTACAGCACGGTTGAACTCGTCAGAGAGTCGCGGTTTTCACTTGAAGTAATCCGTTTGCACATGCGAGAAATTCAATCAGCACAGGAGAAATAATCACTCAGCCTGTTGAAGAGCTGCTGCGCCGCGCAGGTGCGGCGCACGGGGTCTACGAAACCAACGAACTCAATGGTGTGTACGACGAGGCGTGGGCAGATTGGTATGCCAACTGGGCGCTTGCCAACGGCATGAACAACCTGCTGGGCACCAGCTTCACGCTGGAGCAGTTCAGCCGCATCCTCTCTGAAATCAACGAAGCGCATAAGCAGACCGACCAGCACGAAAACTGGGCGAGCTTCACGGCGCGCCTGCTCGTTGACCGCTATCACATCGAAGACTAGCACCGCGACAAGACTAATCTGAGCGGCGCATAACCTAGCGGCACATCGCGATGCGCCCGATTTGGTGGGCGGTTCACGCGCGGGCGGTTCCCGAACGGCCCCTACAGAAGCCTTGCATGCTCATCCTGTTTGAGGTACTTCGCGCAACAGGATGAGACTAACGGGGTGCAGGGGGCTTTGCTCTCTGCCAGGGTCATAGGGGCAGCGCCCCTGAACCCTTCAGATTAATCCTGTTCTTGTGCGAGAACAAGGAAAGACACAGCACACGCTCACGACGAGGAGGGCGACCTTGGAGACTTACGACATCATCATCATCGGCAGCGGGGCAGGCGGCGGTACGATGGCGTGCGCACTTGCCGCGACAGGTAAGAAGATCCTGGTGCTGGAACGCGGCGGCTATTTACCGCGCGAACGCGAGAACTGGTCCACAGAAGCGGTGTTCAAGGGCAAACGCTATCAGGCGCACGAAACATGGTATTACAACGACATGCCATTTCGCCCTGAAATCCACTACTGGGTGGGTGGCAATACCAAGATGTTTGGGGCGGCGATGTTCCGCTTGCGCGAAGCAGATTTCGGGGAGATACGCCATCACGGGGGGATCAGCCCGGCATGGGCGGTGGGGTATGACGTGTTTGAGCCGTATTACACCCGTGCTGAACAGCTCTATCATGTTCATGGCGAACGTGGCATTGATCCGACTGAACCTCCCACGTCTGAACCGTATCCCTTTCCGCCCCTGACGCACGAGCCGCGTGTGTTGCAGTTGAAGAACGATCTTGAGGCAATGGGTTACCGCCCATTTCCGCTGCCGATGGGCGTTCGCCTGGGTGAAGGCCGGGGCGATTCGCCCGTGCTGCACAGCACCTTTGATGGGTATCCTGACCTCACTGAAAGCAAGGCAGATGCGCATGTGATTGCCATCAAGCGGGCGCTGGCGCACGAGAATGTGACTCTGCTCACCGACCGTTTGGTGTGGCAGTTGGTCACCAATGCCAGCGGTGACACCGTTACGGAAGTCCATGTGAAGCACGGCAGCGAAAGCGAAGTCTACCGCGCTGACATCATCATTGCAGCGGCAGGCGCAGCCAACAGCGCCGCGTTGTTCCTCCGCAGTGCCAACGATCATCATCCGCACGGGTTAGCAAACGGCAGCGGTCTGTTGGGGCGCAACTACATCTGCCACAATAACGCGACCTTTCTGGCCATCAGCAAACAGCCGAACGACAGCATCTTCCAGAAGACCCTGGCAATGACCGATTGGTATGGCCCTTCGCGTGAATGGGAGTACCCAATGGGACTGATTCAGATGCTGGGTAAGGTGGATGAAACGCTGATGGCCTTTGAGATCGCCGAACCGTTCGCGGGGATGACCTATGCCCAAATGGCGGCGCACTCGCTCGATTTCTGGCTGCAAAGCGAAGACCTGCCCGACCCCAGTAACCGCGTCACGATCAACCAGGGCGGCGCGATTGAACTGCACTATCAGGAAAACAACATCGAAGCCTATAACCGGCTGGTGTCGCAGCTTCGTTCGCTGCTCGGCCCCATCGGCTGCATGGATCGCCTGATTCCGGTGGACTATTACCTGGGAACAAAGTTCCCGTTCAATCTGGCGCACCAGGCAGGGACGATGCGATTCGGCAGTGATCCGCAGACAAGCGTACTTGACATTCACTGCAAAGCGCACGAACTCTCTAACGTGTATGTGACAGACGCCGCGTTCATGCCATCCATTGGCGCGGTCAACCCGTCGCTCACGGTCATCGCCAACGCGCTGCGTGTTGCCGACTATCTGGAATCGGATGTGCTGTAAGCGTGATACAGAAGCAGAAACCTGACTGCAAAAACCCGAAAATGTACACTGTATGCTGATGGCGGCTAACAACTGGTAGGAGATTTAACCTGATTATGCCACTTCCTCAACTCGCATCTGACTATCTTTCCACGGTTTCAACCCTGCATCAGGCGTCCATGCTGATGGGGCCGATTCAGAACGCGGTGTTTGCGCCTCGCGCCAATTATCTGCACCTGCCGTTCTGGGTTCACCGGTTTGGCCTGGACTCTCAGGCGCTGCCCGGCGGCGTAGAAATTCACATGGATTTCTGCGTCGGCGAAACGATTGTTGCGCGTCCGTCGGGCGAAAACGTGCGCTTCGCCTACGCCGGGCATTCTCAGCACAGCCTGTTTGCGGCGATGCTGAGCGATCTGCGCCGTGATGTGCTGGCAGATTTCCTTGCAGATGCCGCAGATACCCCGCTGCCGGAATTCCTCATGACGAAGCTGCATGCCGACGCGTCGCGTGTCGAATTCCTCCAGCTCGAGCACGTCAGCCACAACGAACCGCTGGTCTTCAACGCGCAAACGGGGAAGGATTACGCGGCGCTGCTTGATATGATGTTTACGGCATTTGCCCGTTTTCGCGCACGCCTGAAGGGGCATCTTACACCCATCGTGGTGTGGCCAGAGCATTTCGACCTTTCGACCCTGTGGTTTGCCGAAGGTGACTTCGATGACTCCAAGGCGCAGTTGAACTTTGGTTTTGCGCCATTCAGCGAGGGGCTGCCTTACCCATACCTCTACGTGACGGCATACCCACATCGCGCGGAGTTGCAGGCGCAGACGCTGCCCGCCGGCGCATCCTGGCACACCGAGGGCTGGTCAGGCGTGGTTGTACCCTATCACGAAATTGCCGCGCAGGCAGAACCCGCGCTGTACGTTGAGCGTATGCTGCTCGCGTTGTTTCCCATCATGCACGGGTGATATGCACGGATGACCGTATCAGCCGAACACGATCAGGCAGCGTTCACAGCCGCCTGCCGTGGTCGTGTGCGCCGCAGCGTTCACACCGGTCTTCCCCCTGTGCCGCACGGGTTGGCGCACTAACCTTTTAGCGCGCCAGCCGTAAGCCCCTTGATGAACTTATCTGAGAGCAGCAGGTACAGAACCAGTACCGGCACGGTAGCGACGACCAGGCTGGCCGCCGCCATGCCGTAATCCGCGCTGTTTTCCCCCACAAACAGCATCATGGCTGCGGGCAGTGTGCGCATGTCCGGATCGGTAACCATCGTCACCGCCAGCAGAAGCTAGTTCCAGAAGTGAAGGAAGTTGGTCAGTACCACTGTCGCAATCACGGGCCGCGCCAGTGGGAGCATGACCTGAAGAAATGTGCGAAAATCGCCCGCGCCGTCAATGCGTGCAGCTTCTTCCAGCTCCAGCGGCAGGCTTTGGAAGTAGGTCGCCAGCAGGTATGTGCTGACGGGAAGCTGCGACGCGGTGTTCAGCAGGATCAACGCCCAGTAGGTGTTGAGCAGGCCATAGCGTGCGATCATCTGGAACTGGGGAATATACATGATCTGCGGCGGCAGCATGAGCGCAAACAGCAGCAGGGCAAACAACCACCCGCGAAAGCGAAAATCGTAGCGGCTGCGGCCAAACCCATAGCCGCCTAATGCCGCCAGAATCAGCGTCAGCACAATTGACCCGCCCGTGACGATGGTACTGTTGATAAAGTACTGGTAGAAGGCGATATCCGGATCAAACAGAAGTTCAGTGTAGTTGTCGAAATCGATGGATGAAGGCAGACCGTAAGGATTCTCCAGGATCTCGCCGGTCGTACGAAATGACATCACCAGCATCCACAGAAACGGGACGATGATGAGCAGTGTGATGCCCATCAGGAACAGCGTAATAAAAGTTCTGCTAATGCCGCCTGTAATTCTGTAATCTGCTTGCATTATGGTAATCCTTACTCTTCTGCGTGTGCTGCGCCAACCCGGTGTTGTTGGCAGTTCTGGCTGCCAGGCGCACTGCAACAAGCTCAAACGTCAGCAGACGCGCATCAGGCAGGTCAGGGCAGATACTGCCTGACCAGTGAACGGGTAGGGTCGTAGCGCGGTTCATAATCCCAGTTCGTGTGATTACGTTCCATCGCTTCGCGAATCAGCGTCCGGCGTGCGATGCTGGCTGCAACGCGCCGATCAATTTCAACAGGGTCGAACCGGGCGAGGATCTGTGCGCGCAGTTCGGCTGCGATCTGCGCATACGCTGGCTGTCCCACCAGGTTATGCCATTCGCCAGGATCGTGCGCCACATCAAACAACTGCGCATCGTGCCCATGAACAAGCACGTACTTGTACTGCCCGGCACGGATCATGAAGCATGGCGCATGTGTTCCCTGCGAATGGTATTCGCAAAAGGTCACACGGTCTTTGCTGGCGCTGCCATCCATCAGGGGGATGAGGCTGCTGCCATCATGGGGCAGCCGCTGTTTCGCCTCTACCCCGGCGAAATCCAGAAATGTGGGCAGCAGATCGATCAGGCTCACAGGGGTCTCAACGATGCCTTTGTAACGGGCATCCGGGTAACGCACCAGCAGCGGCACACGCGCAGACCACTCGTAGAACGTCCGCTTCTGTACCATCCCTTTCTCGCCCAGCATATCCCCGTGATCGCTGGTGAAGACAACGATGGTCTCTTCTGCGAAGCCGCAGGCGTCCAGCGTGCGCAGGAGGTCACCCACTTTGTCATCGACATAAGTCAGCAGGGCATAGTAAGCGCGGCGCACCCGGCGCAGGCTCTCCGGGTCGCGCAGGGTGCTGGCCTTTGCAACGCCGTGATAGACGTTGAGCCAGCGATCCAGCGTGGAGTAGGTCGCGTCCAGAGTCTCCGGGAATTCTGGTACCTCTATGGCAGCATCTTCGTACAGCGCCCAGTAGTCGCGCGGGGGTAGAAACGGCTCGTGCGGATGATGGTACGATACGCAAAGAAAGAACTGACTCGTACTGCCATTTTCCTCACGATCCAGAAATTTGGCCTGCAGGTACTGCCTGGCGCGGAGGTGCGTTTCTTCGTCGAAGTTCAGAAACTGGCTCGGTTTGCCCACATGGATGGCTTCGCCCGTATAGTGCAGCGCATGCGCCCGCTCGGATTCGTGCTGCGCCCCACGCACAGGCGTCCAGGCAAAATCTGCCGGGTAGATATTGGTATTGAGGCGCTTACGAAACCCATGCAGTTGATCCGGCCCCACAAAATGCATTTTGCCTGCCAGGATCGTATCGTAACCGACGTTGGCGAGGTAGTGGGCAAACGTCGGTTCGTCAGAAGCCAGCGGCGCGCCGTTATCCCATGCGCCAATTGTGGAGACATACTTTCCAGTCATCAGGCTGGCCCGCGCTGGCCCGCAAACAGCGCACGGGGTATAGGCGGCATCAAAGCGCACGCCAGTAGCGCTGAGGCGCTTGAGGTTGGGTGTCCGCGCGACAGGATGCCCATAGGCCTCCGTGAGCATGGGTACCATCTGGTCTGCAATAATGAACAGGATATTGGGCGGGGTCATTGTTCTGTTCCCATATTACTCGTAGGCGGCACGCCGACCAAGCCAGCGGTGCAGCAGCGCGACCCCCAGCAGAACGACCCCAAACCACACGACTGCCATCGCCGAGGGGTAACCCAGATCGATGGATCGCCACAGGAAAGCGCGTTTCTGCACATAAGTTGCTACGGTTTCCGAATAGTGCAGCGGGCCACCCCCGGTAAGCACCCACACGACGTTGAACGCCCGCATCTTCCCCATAAAGGACAGCAGCGTAACCGTGACCAGTATGGGCCGCAGAAGCGGCACCAGCACGCGGAAGATGATTTGCAGCGTGGATGCGCCGTCCACTTTGGCGGCTTCAATCAGATCGCCAGACACGGTAGAAAGCCCGGCCAGTACCAGCACGAAGGAAAACCCGAACGTAGCCCAGTAATGCACGAAAATCACCACAGCCAGCGGCGTGTCGCGCCTGCCAAGCCAGTCCACAGCCAGGTGATCCAGGCCGAACGCGCGCAGCCCCTCGTTGAGCAGTCCCCACTCATAATTAAAAATCCAGCGCCATACCAGCCCGATGATGACGCCAGACACGAGCATGGGGGTGAACCAGGCAACGCGGTAGAACCGGTAAAACGGCACCTTGAAGTAAACGAGCAGCGCCAGGCCCACCGCGGTGATCAGCTCAATAACCGGGCCGACGGTTGACCAGATCAGTGTGTTGACCACTGCCTGACCAAATACCTTGTCCTCGGTCAGCGCCACATAGTTATCCATCCCCACAAAAGTAGTGGTCACCTGCCCCATGTTGGCTTCGATCGTGTGAAACGAGTTGTACAGCGTGCCCACTACCGGGTACAGCACAAATGCGGCGTAGAACAACATCGCAGGTGCCAGAAACAGCGCAATCGGTCCCCAGGGCTTCTTCTGCCGATGCTCAAAACCGGTATCGCCCGCCACCGCACTAACCGAGTGCGTGCCTGATCTCTTGCTCTCAATCATCACAACGGCTTCCTCAAAAACAATCGTTCATAAAGTGGGCGTAGGGTTTCCCTACGCCTGCTTTTCTGCATCTTCTATTCGGTACAGAGTGCGTCGTCAAGCGCAGCAATCACATCGTCCACACTCATCAGATCAAGCGGAAGCCCCTCATTGAGCGCTGTTTCCACCGCAGCACTGAAATCGCCACAGCGCGCCGTAACGCCCACCGCAGACGGCATTGCTGCATACACCCGGTTGAACTCATCCCAGTACCAGTCCCAAAGTCCGGGCACCACGCCCATGGCTTCAAGCTGTTCGGCACTCGGCCAATCGGTCTCTGGATCATAGATGATGCTGGATGGGCTGTTGGTGACAGCAGTCCACAGCGCGCCGTACTGGGGCTGGCTGGCGAATGCGAGGATATCCCCGGCCACATCCTGATGCTGAGAAGTGGAGAGCACCGCGTAGCCGGATTCGTAGGAGACCCAGCGCACATCGTTGCCAGCGCCCTCTTCCCACGACGGGTAGCGCAGCATGCCGAATTCCCATTCCGGATCCTGCCCCCCGTTTTCCTGGGCAGCAAAAGCGCGACCCGTGTACCACGTGGGGACGAACATCATGCACGCCTGGCGTTGGGTGTGGAAGTAAAGGTGGAATTCATCGATCGTCAGTGTGGAGAAGGTTGTGGGCCACAGGCCAGCATCGCGCAGGGCTGCGGAGTATTCAAGCACCTGGCGCGCTTCCGGCGTATCCCACGATTGCAGCCCGTTGTTGTATGCGTTCCAGGCTTCCGGGCCGACGAGCGTCCACAGCGGGTACTGGGTTGCCCAAACACCGGGGAATGTGCGGTTGCCAATGCCCGCCGCGACCCCTGCGTAACCGGCATCGCTGCACGTCTGGACGACATTCAGGAATTCGTCGGTGGTGAACTGGAAGTCTTCCGGCACTTCGATGTTCAGTTCCGCAAAGATCTCTTTGTTGTACAGCAGCATGTTGGTGACGCCGCTGATATTGTATTTGTAGGTGCCGGGTTCATCGCCGATGGTAAACTGGCCGTCACTGCGCGTGCCTTCGATGAAGTTCTCCCACGGCAGGTAATCATCCAGTTTGACCAGCCAACCCGCTTCTACCCATTCCGGGACTTCCTGATCAAAGGTGGTGATATCCGGCGCGCCGCTGCCTGCGGTCATGGTGTTTCGGATGGCATCAAACAGGGGTTGTTTATCCCACCAGGTGATTTCGATGGTGACATTGGGGTGTTCGGCCATATAATCCGCCGCGATCTGTTCAATAACGGCGCGCTTGGCAGCTTCATTGGCCCAATGGCTCCACCATTGGATGGTGACCTGCTCGTCCTGTGCGAAGCTGAGGCCAGTAACCAGAAGCAGAAGGGCAAGAATCAGGAAATAGGGTTTTCTAATGAACATGTGTGTCTCCTTTTCTTACGTAACTGATCTTAAAGTGGATGGTACGCAGGTGTCGCTGAAGGGTTGTGGTTTTGTCTCCTTTCGCTGGTGCCTCGTCATCGTCGTCGCTTCAACACGGTTTGCACCGTGACGACTCATGTGTTTAGTGCTGCTGCCTTGCCAGACGCGCCAAACAAGCGCAGTTTGTCTCGCACCACAGGCATCATGGCTGCGATGGCGCTGTCCATGATATCCAGCAGATCGGCACCGTCCGGTGCGGCGCGCAGTGCCCGCACATAGGCCTGCCGGATCTCGGTGTTTACATTGAATTTGCGGATGCCGAGCGCGATGGACTGCTGAATTGCCGCTTCTGGCAAACCCGATGCCCCGTGCATAACGAGTGGGATACTGACTTCGCGCCGGATCTGTTCCAGCCGGGCAAAATCCAGGCGCGGTTCAACGCGATATTCCCCGTGAACGTTGCCAATGCAGATCGCCAGCATATCGACACCGGTCTGCCTGACGAAGTCTGCCGCCTGGGCTGGGTCCGTCAGGCGCGCTTCACGTTCGCCAACACTGAGACCGTCCTCCGAGCCGCTGATCTTGCCAAGCTCTGCTTCCACCGCAGCGCCGCAAGTGCGCGCCTGCTCCACAATCTGGCGTGTGAACGTCACGTTGTTTTCATAGCTCAGGTCAGAGCCATCGGCCATGACCGACTGCATCCCCGCTGCCAGCGCCATCGCAATGGGCGCTGCGCTGGCACTGTGATCCAGGTGAACCGCAGCGGGGATGCGCGCGTCCCGTGCTGATGTCAGGCAAAGGTCAATGAGCGGAAGCCCGCCATGCGAAAGCGCCCTGGGATGAAGCTGAAGCATCAGCGGGCTTTGTTCTTCTTCCGCCGCCTGGATCGCTGCTCTGACGCCTTCCAGGTTGTATACATTGAATGCCCCCAGTGCATAGTCGTGCTCCTGGGCATGCTTCAGCAGATCACGTGTTGGTCTTAACATCGGCTGTTCCTTTTGAAGCTGCGGCCATTAACTGGCTTACGACATCCGTCAGCGCGGCGCGCTCGCCCACATTGCCGGGAAAGACCACATACGGCAGGTGAGGGTAGCGGCAGGTGGCGTCCAGTTCCCACACTGGCACGCCCGGCGCGATCTGCCCGCGCACCAGCGCACGGGTTACACCCAGGGCGCGGGTTGCGACATCGCTGGACGTAATGCCGCCCTTTGCCACTATAAACGAAGGACGCCGTTCCAGGCGACGCAGCACCGCCATTAAACCGTCGGAGATGCGGTTGCCGATTTGCAGGCTTTCCTGCGCGCTGCCACCGGTGATGAGGTCACGCGATGTGTAGAGCACTGGGGTACGCCCCCCGGCGAGCAGGCTGTTTAGCTGCGCCGCTGTCTCTGCGAGATGTCGCTCGCGCTCCGCAGGCTCAGGGCTCAGCAGTTTGTTGGTGTAGAGTTCCACCGGCACCACCGCTGTATGGTCCAGCAGGTGGCTGAGCTGCGCTGTCGTCTTTGGAACATACGAACCTACGACGACAAGCCCGCCCGCATTTTCTGCAAGGTGCAGGTCATGCCCAGTTAACAGGCCACGCGGTTCCATACCGGCGCGGGTACGCACAAATGAAGCCGCCGTGCGGTAGAGGAAGCGCTTACCCTGCGCCTCTGCGCGCAGCAGCGCCACAACCAGCACCTCCAGATCGCGGTATTCGGCAGCGTCCACCACGCAGATCTGTGCCTTTTCGAGCGCCATAAGGCTCGCATAGGTGGCATCCGGGCCGCTTTCGCGCAGCATGTGCAGCGAGAGGGTATGCACCTCACCAGCGCGTACCTGTCCACCCGTCTTCTCCTCCACCCAGTCCACCAGCCGCGATGCACTGTAGCCAAAGCTGGCATCCTGCGCGAATGGTGTTTCTGCCGCCGGGATGAGCATGTCGCCATCTGCAACGTAGTGAACCCCGTCTATCGTGAAGCGCCCGCCTTCTTCAAAGAAGGGTACGATGATCCAGCCATCGTAATCGCGGCCCGCCGCCCTGGAAAGCGCGTGCAGTTCCAGCGGAAAGTGACCGCGCAGCGTCGAATCGCTGCGGCTCACAAGCTGGTAATTTTCTGCGCCAGGCAGGCTGCCTGAAGCCTCCCGCAGGTGAGACGCGATTTCCACATTCAGCGCTTCGGCGGCAGCAGCAGGCAGGCTGCGGCTGTTCGTCAGGATATAGAACACGCTGCCGGGTGCTTCGAACTCTGCCCGCAGCGCCTCCACCGACCAGGTGGTCAGCACAGGGACATCGTGCACAGTTTGCGTGCCTGTTGGGTCATCGTCCAGCACGACGAGTTTGTGGGCATGCTGGTGCAGCAGTGCCCTGATTTCCGGCAGCAGCGAAGCACGCCATGCGGGCGGAAGGCTGGAAAAAACTGCCGCTTTACGCTTGTTTGCCATGGGTCAACAGCTCACGTACCGCTTCAAAGCCACACTGACCGCTGGTGAACACAGGGCGACCAAACACGGCAGCAGGATCAGGATAAGTCAGAAGAAACACCGTCATGGAAAGCTGTGCCAGCACAATGCTGCGAATATCCGGTTCTGCGTTCAGGCTGCGGCGGATGGTTTCCGCCAGGTGATGGTTGTGGCCTTCAATGTCGCCCACCTCCAGGCACTCCCAGGCCTCATGTACCGTCACGCCAGAGAACGTCACTTCCTGGCGGGCAGCAGCGGCAGTCTCCCTGAGGAGCGCCTGCGTGCTGTCTACTGTAGGGCCGTGTGTTGCAATTACGAGGATTTTCCCGCCGGTGCTCACAGCGCGGTCCATCATGGGCTGGTCAATTTGAATGACCGGCACGTTATACGGTTTCATGGCCTCCTGCACGGCAGGGAACGCGCGGTTCATCGTGGAACAGGTCAGCAGAATCGCATCCACACGCCCAAGCTCGGCGAGATCTCTGGCGTAACGCACAAAGGTATCGATGTTGGACTGGGGCGGTGTTGGCTCGCTGCGGCTGTGCGCCTCCATGAAATTGATCTGCACCGCTTCGTTGCCTACGTTGAGGAGGTGCGCGCCGGGCAGATACAGCCTGCCAAAGTAGTTCGACCACAGGGTTACCCACGATGCCCCGTTCAGCAAACCCACCCGTTTACCAATCAGGGCAGGATCGCCGCTGGGTTCTGGCCCGGTGTGAGCAATGCCGGTGATGCGCAGGTAGTTTGAGAACAGCGCTACAGGATCCATCTCAGCGGTCATGAGGTGTGTCCCTCCCTGCGCAGCGCAATCACCTGTTTGGCCGCCGCTGCGATGTCGTGGGGCTGCATCTGGTATACGTCGAAGAGTTCCCGCACGCCGCCGCTGTCTACCCATTTATCGCGCACGCCTATGCGCTGCATGGGCACCGGGCAGGTTTCGACCACGACTTCCGCGACTGCTGATCCGAAACCGCCCATGATGTTGGCGTTTTCTGCGGTCACTGCCGCCCCGGTACGCCTCACCGAAGCCGAGATGAGGTCGCGGTCAATGGGTTTGATGGATGCCAGATGCACGACTTCGGCGTCGATATGGTCTTCGGCCAGAAGCGCTGCCGCTTGCAGGCAGTAC
>CAZQIJ010000094.1:0-12711 GCA_964592955.1 uncultured Anaerolineaceae bacterium | reverse complement strand
CCCTCGCCTGGCCGCGCAGCGGCGGCAGGGAGAGGGGGAACGAGGGGGTGAGGGCAAAACCGCCGCCGACCACAACCCAACCCCGCCCGACCTTATTCCCCTGGCACCTGTGCTGCGGCGGCGCTCACGGCGCTTCGGCGGTGGGCGGCGCGATGACCGTGCGACCGTTCAGCGTGGCCTCGCGGACCGAGGTCACATACACGCCGCTTTCGGTCATTTCGTAATCGCCCAAAAGCACGACGCTATCGCCCACCCGCGCCGCCAGCAGGGGGCTGCCTTCCGCCAGGGTCACGTCCAGATCATAAATCGTCAGCGTCCGCCCGTTGATGGCGCGCACCGGCCCCTCGATGACCATCGTCACCGCCGGGCCGTCACCGGCCAATGCCAGCGGGTCGGTGGGCGCGGGCGTGGTCCCGCCGGAACCCTGGCGCGGTGCGTTTTGCATGGTCATCAGCACGAAGAGCGCGGCGGCCACCATGACGGCCATCAGCCCCCCCAGCAGCACCAGGCGGCGCTGCCCAGACGCCACCTGAACCGGCGCAGGCGCGATCACGGTGGGCGGGTCGATGACCTCCGGCAGCACCCGTTCCTTCTGGAAGGTGGTCAGCTTGGCGGCGGCATCCACCGCAGAAATCATCGGGGCGGGGCGTGCCCTGCGCGGGCGCGGATTGGTGGGGGGCTGTTCTTCTTTGGCCTGGCGCACGGCAGCCCGCAGCGCCGCAATCAGCTTCACCCCGTTGGAATAGCGCTGCTGCGGGTCTTTGGCCAGCGCCGTCTCCAGCACCGGGTTAAACGCCTCAGACAGCGTGGGATTGATGAGCTGCGGCACCGGCACCGGTTCCGTGGCGTGCGCCATCGCTATCTGGATGGCGGAGCCGTCCCGGAACGGCACATCGCCCGTGAGCATCTCGAATACCACCACACCCAGCGAATACAGGTCGCTTTGCGGCACCGCCCCCGCAGAGTTGATGGCCTGTTCCGGCGCGATGTAATAGGCCGAGCCAAAGGTGGAGCCGCTGGATTTTTCCGTAGTCGTCAGCGCCAGCCCGAAATCCGTGATGATCGCGTCGTTGTTGGCCGTCAGCATGATGTTCGACGGCTTGATGTCCCGGTGAATCACGCCTTTGCTGTGCGCGTAATCCAGCCCGCGCGCGATTTGCGCCACGATGTTCACCAGGTCATCATGCGGGATCAGCTCGCCGCTGGCGCGGTAATCGTGCAGCAGCCAGCGCAGATCCGCGCCGTCGATAAACGACATGGCCATGTAATACAGGCTGTTGTGTTCGCCGAAACGGTACACGCTTACGATGTTGGGATGTTCGAGCTGCGCCACCGCGCGCGCTTCGCGGCGGAAACGTTCGCGGTAGGCAGAGTCGTCGCGGGCTTCGGGATCGATCACTTTGATGGCGACGTAGCGGTTCAGCGCCACGTCTACGGCGCGGTACACACGGGCCATCCCGCCCTGGCCGAGGAGCTTCTGAATGGCGTAGCCGTCAATGACCTGTCCGATGAGTGTGTCTGTCATGCGCAGTCCCTGATGTTTTACCAACCCGCGCTGATTCTACCCGCTCGTGGCGATTCGGCTACAGGCGATTCGGATCGCTTTGGCAAAGTGAGCCGGGGCAGCGCGGCCCCACGGCCAAACGCTGCCCCCGGACGTTACTCGTAGCGCAGAACGTTCAACGGCTTCTCGCCCGCCGCGCCCCAGGCCGTCGTCATGGCGGCCACCAGCGCCACCACCACACACAGGCCCATCAGCACAAACGCCGTCCCAAACGGGATCGCCCGGCTGATCGCATCCGTGGTCGAGAAGATCAGGATCAGCCCCAGCAGCCCGATGCCGACCCCGATCAGGCCGCCGATGAACCCCAGCAGGCCGTTTTCCAGCAGCAGCATCAGCAGCACCCGTTCGCGCTGCAACCCCACCGCCTTCAGGATGGCGATTTCGCGGCGGCGTTCCAGCGTGGTCAGCGCCACCGAATTGGCGATCACCACCCCGCCCACCACCAGGCCCAGCGCCGCCACCATCGTCGGGAAGGCCGTAAACGCCCCCGTCACCGCCTGTATCCAGTTGGCCAGCATCGCGTTTTCGATGAGGAAGGTGAAGGCATAGGCCGAAAGCGCGCGCCGCAGCGCCGGGATCTGCGCGTCGTCCACCTGCGCCAGGATGACGGTCACATCCGGGGCGATCGCTTCCGGGAAGGCGCTCGTCAGCGCGTAGACGTTGCTGTTGGCCGCCCCCAGGCTGAGCTGCACCGATGCCGGATCGTAAAGCCCCACCACTTCAAACGAAATCGGCTGGCCTTCCGTCGCGCCGATCCCCAGAAAGCCTTCGCGCCCGCCAATGGTGTAATTGAGGCGGTCGCCCACGTCGATGCCCGCCGCCTGAACGCTCATGTTGCGCTGAAGTACGATGCGGCGTTCACTGGCGTCATCGGCGCTTAGCTGGCGGCCTTGCAGCATCCTTACCTCTGGCAGTTCATCCGCGCCGCGCGCGCCGATGCTGGCGATGGATGTCTCGAAGTTGTTGATCACCAGCTCCTCCACATCAACCTCCATGTTTGGGGGCATGAAGATGCTGCCGTTGGCCAGCAGGCGCGCGTGCAGTTCGGCTTCTGGCACCACAACCCCGTTTTCTTCCAGCGACACAAACTGCCCGCGATACGTGGACTGGACTTTATACTGCTGCACCCCCTCGAAGCCCTCCACCAGCGCCAGCACGTCATCCCGCTGGTTGGGCTGCCCCACAAAGATCGTGATGTTGCCATCGCTTTCGAGCGTGGTTTGCAGCAGCCCCAGGATAGACTCCGCCAGCAGCGTGATAAGGCTCAGCGAAAACACGCCCACCACCAGCGCCAGCAGGGTCATGGCCGCCCGGCGGCGTCCGGCCAGCATCTGCCGCAGCGCAATTTTGAGCGCGGGCAGCCCAAACGACGGGAAGAAGCGCCCCACCAGCCCGATCATCAGCCACAGCAGCCCATACAGAAACCCGGCGACGATGAACGTCCCCACGATCACGCCAAAGGCCACCGGCAGCACCGGCAGGATGGTGAACGTCACCAGCGTGAGCACCACGATGATGAGCGCCAGCGCCAGCAGCGTGCGCAGGCACCCGGCGCGCGGCACCAGTTCATCGTTGGGGCGCAGCACCAGGCCAGGCCGCACCTGCCCGGCAGACAGGGTGGGCAGGAAGCCGAAGACGGTGGTCACCACCACGCCCACCACGATCCCGTTCACGGCGGCGCTGGGCGCAAACACAAACGGCAGCGACGTGGCCAGCAGCGTTTCTGCCGCGCCGCGCACCACAAACACCGCCAGCCAGCCCAGCACCACCCCCAGGATGCTGCCCACAATCCCCATCAGCACCGCTTCCACCAGAAACAGCCATGTGACCTGCCCCGCCTGCAGGCCAATCGTCTTCAGCACGGCCACTTCCACCGTGCGGCGGCGCACAATCACCTGCATCGTGTTGACAATGCCGAAGCTGCCGATGAGCAGCGATACCAGCCCCATGATGGTAACAAGCTGGTTGATGTTCTCAGACAGGTCTTCGTAGGCTTCGCGCAGGTCTTCGGTGGTGGTCACGCGGATGTAGGGGAATGCCTCAGTCAGCGCGGTATCGATCTGCGTAACATCGCTGCCTTCTGGCAGGCGCGCATACAGCGTCGCCGTGCGCGGCTCGTCGATGCTGAACAGCGGCAGCGCGCTTTCGTCGATGTAATAGAACCCAAACAACGCCAGCAGCGCCTCGCTGGGGGATTTCACCTCTGCCGAGTCCTCCACGATGCCGCGCACGGTAAACTGCTGGTCTGACCCTTCGATCACCAGCACCGTGCCCACTTCGGTCACGTCCAGCTTCTCTGCCGCCAGCTCGCCCAGCACGATGTCTGTGGGCGCGTTGATGGCGTCTGCCAGCGTCGTGCCGTCCAGCGTGGTGATTTCGCTGTAGAACGGGTACACCGCACTGTCGATCATCACCGGCGTGATCTGCGACGCGCTCAGCGCCGTATCCGTGCGGGTGAGCGTCGCGCCTATGCCGCCCCCCAGGAACACCTGGCTGAAATCGATGAAGGCCTGCTTCCCCGTGACATCCACCGCACCGCCGGCTGCATTGCCCAGCCACTGCTCAATACGCGCGATGCCTTCCGCCGTGAAGTAGGTGGTGCCGCCTGTGCCAAAGTCAGACGGATCCGCCGTCAGCACGCCTTCATCCACGCCGGAGCGCAGTTCGTCTTCCCCGGCGATGAAGCTCACCACCGGCTCGATGACCACATCGCCGCGATTACTGGCCTGCAGGTTGCTGGTGAGCGTGTTCTGAATCATCCCGGCCAGCGTTTGCAGGCTGACGATGGCCGCCACCCCCGCCGCGATGCACAGCAGCGCGAACAGCGTGCGCTGCCCGTTCACGCGCAGATCGTTGATGGAGTGGCGTGCGTAAAACTGTAATTGTTGCAGCATCGTGTTCACTCCACCATCAGCGCGGGCAGTTCACCCGTGCCGCGTTTCTCTTTAAGCAGGTTCATCGCGCGGATCTGCGCGGTGGAGCGCGGGTCGGTATCTTCTGCGATGTGCCCATCAATCAGCGTAACGATGCGGTCGAGCTGCGAGGCGATATCCATGTCGTGCGTCACCACGATGACTGTCGTCCCAAGCTGCTTCTGCACGGCGCGCAGCGCATCCATGACGACCTGGCTGGACGCTGTATCCAGGTTGCCGGTCGGCTCGTCCCCCAGAATCAGCGTGGGTTCGTTGGCCAGCGCGCGGGCGATGGCCACACGCTGCTGCTGCCCGCCAGAAAGCTGGGTGGGGCGGTGGTCCAGCCGGTCGCCCAGGCCCAGCATGTCCAGCAGTTCAGCGGCGCGCTTGTGCGCCGGTTTCGCGCGCCGTCGGGTTGAAAACTGCACCGGCAGGGCCACGTTTTCCAGCGCGGTGAGCGTGGGAATCAGGTTGAACGACTGAAACACGAAGCCGATCTTCTCGTTGCGGATGGCCGTCAGGCGGCGTTCGTTCAGGTTTGTGATGTCGATCCCGTCAATCTCCACCGTGCCGGAGGTCGGGTTATCCAGGCCGCCGATAAGCCCCAGCAGGGTGGATTTACCGCTGCCGGATGGCCCGATGATGCCCATAAACTCGCCGCGCCCCACCTGCATCGAGACGCCGCGCAGCGCGTGTACGGTCACTTCGCCCACGTTCAGTTCTTTGGTAAGATTTTCTACCTTCAATACGGCAGTGCCGTTCGACATGCTTGTCCCTCTCTGGTATTCCGGTACGCTTCATTATACGACGGTCACGCGCTGGAAGTCGCACAACCGCGGGCGCGCCGTAGGGGCAGACCAGGCCCATCTACCCACTTCAGTGGGTGTGCAACCGGCACGCTGCCAGATAGATACCAGCCATGGGAACCCTTCCCCTGGCAAAACCACCGCCACCGGGTTCGTGACCCTGTAACGGTGGGCATTCCCCCCTCTCCCCGTGTCGAAACCCACCGCAAATTAAGGGGTAGTCGCGCGGGAGAGGAGATTTAGGGGTGAGGGGGCAGCGTATCTGAGGTGTGACCCTCCAACGGCCTCACCCGCCTCATGCCAGAAATACGCCAGATCCACCCGACCCTGAACGCTGTGCCTGTCCTTTCCCCGTGACCGCCGCGCGCCCCGATGAGAATTTACGTTATTCGGTTGCGCATAGTCCGCCATTGCACCTATTATTAGCTATATTGCACAGGTTCTCGCAAGCTGAGACCGCCCCCCCTCACAACCACGAAAGGTCATGATCTGGTTCAGGAGCGCGATGGTCTCGCACGTGAATGCTGGTTTTTCATTGTTCTATTAATACATGAGGGACTCATATGGCTGGAGATGCTGGATTGTCTCGGCGCGAGTTCATGCGGTTTTCGGTGGCTTCCGGTTTTGCCCTGGGCAGCGCGCCTCTTTCCCCTGCGCTGAACATGCTTGGCGTGACCGCTGCTGTCGGCGTTCTGCTTCCCGCTTCCCGGCGCAGTCGCGCCACGAGTTTCGTGGCCGGAATGCGTGCGGGCGGCAGCAGCGCACTGAATATCCGTACATTTGAGGGGCTGCGCGATCTTCGCGTGCAGCTCGAAGCCTGGTCAGGGCGCATGGAAACTGTCGTCGCCTGGCTGACCGAATCGCAGCTTGACGCGCTTCATGACGTGGTAAGCGGTATGCGCCTCATCGTCGTCAACATGGGGGAGAACGTGCAGCGCACGGCCCTCGCCAGTGGCGACCTTCTGAACACCCTCAACCTGTGGCAGGCGCACTACGCCGCCGGGCAGTGGGCGGCAGCCCGCTTTGGCGGTCGCGGCCTGATGTCTGCCGCGCTGCTGGAATCGGGCTACGATCACGTCTATGCCTTTGGCGCGGGCGTGGAAGCCGCAGGCGGGTCGCTGCTGGCCCGCGTGGTCACCCACCATCCCACCGCCCGCCGTATGGAGGTCGTCATCGACGCCGCGCGCCAGCTTCGCCCGGATTTCATCTTCGGCGCGTACAGTGGCACCCAGGCAGACGACTTCGCGGCGGCGCTGCGCAAAGCCGGGATCGCCACACCGCTGGTCGGCGCGGGCGGTTACCAGCCTGTTTCCTGGGCTGCTGCGCTGCCCACCCCGGAAAATCGCGCGTTCCTGGCCGCTTTCCGCAAGCACAGCCTGCGCCCTGCCGACGCCTTCGCCGCGCTCGGTTACGAAACCGCGCAGCTTGTGGACGGGCACAGCGTCACCAGCCCCCGCGGCGCGCTGCTGGCCGCTGGCCGCATGGTTTCGCCGCTGTTCATCGCAGACGCCCGCACCGACGGGCGCGCCACGCTCGCCGCGCTGACACAGCCAGACGAAGACGCGTTTACCGCGGTCCTGAAGCGTGCTACCGAAAAAACCGGCTGGATCATGCCGTATCTCGCCTAAAGCGCCCCGTCTGCCTGCGTTAAGGGTTCGGTGGTGCTTGTCGTAATACACTGTACTGCATGGGGTGAAACTGAGGATTGTCTACATATGGCTGCTGACCTGGCCACGCTCACAAGCGAAACATTCTTACCCCTGGTGGGGCAGCCCTTCTGCCTGCACCACAGCGCGGACTTCGACGCGTCCCTCACGCTTACTGCCGTGCGCGAGTGGGGGCCGGAACCAGGCGCGGATTCGCGCCTCACGCGCCGCCCCTTTACGCTCACGTTTTCTGGACCTGTGGAATGGTCATTCCAGCAGGGAACCGTCCTCCTGCAGCACCCGGCCATCGGTGATCTCGAAATCTTCATGGTACCCATCCAACCGAATGCGCAGGGGCGTCTGTATGAAGCAGTCTTCTCCTGAGCGCCATCTACAGCGGGTAATAGCGCGGCGCGTCCCCATGCGGGCGCGTTTTGTGCTTCCTACGACACTCAAGGATGAACGTCATCCTTCGACAGCGTGCAGGCTTCGCCTGGGTGCGGTTGTGCATGCCCACAGCGCACACAGCATACCAGCCCTGCTAGGCAGTACACTTTCCTTCATTATAGGAGGTATTAACTATGCAATTTATACGCACTAATCTCTGGAAACTGTTCCTGCTGCTGGCGGTTGGCCTTCTGCTTTCCGTCCCGCAAGAGGATACATTCGCGGCGACCTTCTCGCAGGAACAGAAGTTTAAGGCTGGCGATTTTACCGGCGAAACCTCCGCCAACACGCCAGACCAGCGCTATGGGACCTCTGTCGCAGTACAAAGCGGCTGGATGGTCGCGGGTGCGCCCAACAACGGCAGCACCGGCGAGGTCTTCATCTATAAGCGCGTGAGCGGCGCGTGGCAGCTTCACCGCGTGCGCGTGCCCAACAACAACCCGGAAAACGGGATGCAGTTCGGCAGCGATGTCGCCATCAACGAAGCTGGCACCCTCATCGTCGTCGGCGCGCGCAATGCCACCGTCAGCGCCAACGCAGGCGCGGGGCGCATCTACGTGCTGGAAATCAACAGCGGCGGCTCAGAAGAATGGGGCGTCGCCCGCGAAATCCCCGCACCCACCGCCAGCGTCAACGGCTTCTTTGGCTTTTCGACCGCCATCAGCGGTACCACCATCATCACCGGCGCGCCCGGCCTGAACACCGCCTACGCGCATAACGCGTCCACCGGCGCGCTCATCGTCGCCCGCACCGGCGCAGAAGCCGGGGCGCGCGTGGGCACCTCGGTCGATATTTCCGGCTCCTATGCCGTCGTCGGCGCGCCGCTGGCCACCAGCGTCGCCGGTCGTACCGGGGTGGCCTATATCCTCAACAAGGATCAGGGCGGTCCCGATAACTGGGGCGTTCAGAGTACGCTGGCGGGCACCCAGGTGGATTCGCACTTCGGCCACGCCGTCAGCATCGTCGATGCTGGCACCGAACGCCGCACGGTCGTGGGCGCGCCGCTGCTGGATAACGCCGGTTTCACCGATGTGGGTGCCGCTTATTTCTACGCGGATGCCGCCCTCAACACCACCATTCTGGGTGGCGCAGATGCGTCGTTTACCAACGGCAAATTCGGCTACAGCGTCAGCCTGGATGGTACTGAAGCCATCGTAGGCCGCCCCGGTTACACCGTCAGCCTTCAGGCCAACGCAGGCAGCGTCTCCACCTACAGCCTCAGCGGCACCTGGGTCCAGGATCAGGCCAACCTCACCCAATCCGACAGCGTCGCCAACGATCAGCTTGGCTGGTCCGTGGACCTGTTCGGCACGCTGGCCGCCGCCGGTGCCCCCAGCGACCGCGAAGTGGACGGCCTGCCGGGTGCGCCGCGCGCCGGGTCTGTGCTGACCTTCGTCGATGGCGGCCCGGATTGGACCGTGAGCACGGAGCTGACCCCCGCGCGCGATCTGCCAGATGCCACACCCCAATTGAGTTTTGGCCAGGCGGTGGATTTCACCGATACCTGGATGGCCCTGGGTGCGGCGTCTGACGACCAGGCGGGCCAGGATGCGGGCGCGGTCTACATCTACCAGAATATCGCCGGTGTGTGGACACCCCATTCCAAGCTCACCGCGCTGTATAGTACGCCCTTCAGTTACTTCGGTTTGGCGCTGGCGCTGGAAGGCACGCGGCTCGTCGTCGGCGCGCCAACAGCCCCCAGCTTCCCGGATAACACCGCAAACGCCGGGACGGTCTACGTCTTTGAATATGATGGCACCAACTGGGTGCAGCGCGTCGCGCGCAATGCGCCCACGCCGCAGGTCACCGGTTACTTCGGTTACTCTGTCGCCCTCAGCGGCGATGTGATCGTGGTCGGCGCACCCGGCGAAGCCATTAGCCAGGGCCGCGCCTATGCCTACCGTGACCTGACCACCCTCACCGCGCCCATCACGCTTGCGGACGGCACGCCGGTGGACGGTGACAATTTCGGTGCCTCGGTCTCGGTCTATGACCCGGCCCCCGGCACACCGAATGATGAGGTCATCGCGGTGGGTGCTCCACTGGCCAACAGTTTCGCCGGTGAAGCCCACCTTTTCTCTGGTCTAAACTTCGGCGTCGCCACGGTGTTCACCTCACCAGCCCCCGGTGGCCAGTTCGGTCAGGATGTCGCCATCTTCGATGGCCGTCTCGCCGTCGGCGAACCGGGTGGCCCTGGCAGCGTCCACATCTACAGCGGTATCAACTATGCCGATGTCGCCACTGTCACCTCAGCGGGGGCTGCGCAGTTCGGTGCCAGCGTCGCCCTGAACAGCACAACGCTGCTGGTGGGTGCGCCCAATACCAACAACCAGCAGGGCAGCGCCGTCGTCTTCTCGCGCACGGGTGAAACCTGGGCCGAAGAAGGCACGCTGACCGCCACCGACGCCACCGACGACGATGCGCTCGGTACCGATGTCGCACTTGGCAGCGGTGCCTACCTCGTCGGCACACCGGGCAGCGATGCAGACAGCATCGCCTATTCTGGCGCGGCTTACCTCTTTGCCCTCGCGCCGGAAGTCACCGTCGCGCCGGTCACGCTGGCCGTAGACGAAACCGGCCCCACCACAGGTACGTTCACCGTCAGCCTCAACCAGACTCCCGCCGCCAACGTCACCTCACAGTTGACGTTCGACAGTGCGCAGATCCAGGTCGATGCGGGCAGCGGTTTTGGCAGCTCGCCCCAAACCGTGACCCTGACCCCCGCCAACGCCCTCACCGGCGTCACGGTCACCGTGCGCGCTGTGGATGATGGCATAGATGAAGCCAGTCCGCACACCGTCACCATCACCACCGCCCTCACCGCCAGCGCCCAAACCCGCTTCAACGGGCTGGCCGTGGCCGATGTCAACGTCGATATCACCGATAACGACACGGCGGGCATTACGCTCGTGGAGACCGGCGGCTCGACCGAAGTTACCGAAGGCGGCGCGAGCGATAACTACACCTTTGTCCTCGGCAGCCAGCCTGCTGCCGATGTCACCATCGCTATCGCGTTTGATCCAACCCAGGTCCTGGTGAACACCGAAATCGACGGCTTCGCCGAACTGACCTTCAACGCCACCAACTGGGACACGCCGCAGAATGTCAACGTCGCCGCGTTCGATGACACCCTCGTGGAGGCCAACCCGCACACGACGACAATCACCCATAGCGTCAGCAGCAGCGATGCAGTCTACAACGGTTTCGCGCTCTCTAACGTGACCGTGAGCATCACCGATAACGACATCGCCAACGTCACGTTCGTGCAGCCTTCCTCCAGCGTGGCCGAAACAGGCGGTAACCACTCAGTCGCCGCCCGCCTCGACCTCCTGACCAACGGCGTCCCCGGCGGCACGCTCGGCGGCGATCTCAGCGTACAGGTCAACGCGACCCCCGGCACCGCCGAAGCCACAGACTTCGTGAATGTGACGTCCTCATTCATCCTGCCGGGCGGGACGGCGGACGGCACCCAAACACCGCTCGCGTTCACCATCGACAACGACCGCCTGCTGGAAGGTGACGAAACCTTCACCGTCACCCTGCAAATCACCGCAGGCACGGGCACAGCCAGCGGTTCGCATGTCGTCACCATCACCGATGACGAAACCGCCACCCTCACCTTTGCACAGCCCACCAGCACCGTGTCAGAAGGCACCACCCCGCACAACGTCGCTTCGGTGCTGACGATTGCCGGCAGCGGGGCGGGCACCTTCCAGCTCGAAAGCGATGCCTCGGTGGCCATCACCACCGGCGGCACAGCCACCACGCCAGATGACTACACCGCACCCCTCAGCGTGACCTTCCCAGATGCCACAGACTCGCCGATCACCGTGCAGGTGGCCAACACCATCGTCAACGACTCGCTCGTCGAAGCGACCGATGAAACCATCACGCTCGACTTCGGGTTGGTTACCGGGCCATCCTCCATCGTGCCCAGCGGGTCGCACACCGTCACCATCGACGAAAACGACACAGCAGTTGTCGATTTTGTTGGCACTTCCGTGCTGGTCAACGAGGACGTCGGCACCTTTGTCCGCAATGCCACGCTCACCATTACGTCGGATCCGGCGGGCGGTTCGCTGGCCGCAGATCTCACCATCCCCACCAACTATGTGCTGGGCATCGAAGCGCCGCCCACCAGCGCCCGCGCCGATACCCCGCAGGACTTTACCTTAGACACACCCAGCGTCAGTTTCGCGGCGGGGACCACTGGCGGCGCTGACCGGCCTGTGACCATCAGCATCGTGGATGACGACATCGATGAGTTCCGTCCGGCGGGCGTGGGGACCGATCGCGAACAGGTCGATATCGAGCTGAACAACAATAACCCCAACTTCGCGCCAAACATCACCCTGACCGGGGCAAACTGGACGCTGGCCATCCAGGATAACGACACCGCTGGTGTCAGCATCACCGAGAACAGCGGCACCCCCAACGATAACACCGTCGAGGTAACCGAAGGCGGCACGCAGGCGCTCTACAACGTCGTGCTTACCAGCGAACCCACCGCCGACGTCACCGTGACGCTGACCTTTGACGGCCAGGTCACGCTGAGCACCGACGGCGTGAACTTCGTCGCGTCGCCGATTGACCTCACCTTCACCCCCGCCAACTGGGACACGATCCGCACGCTCACCGTCCAGGCGGTAGACGACTTCGCCACCGAAGGCCCGCACATCGCCACCATCGTGCAAACGGCCACCAGTGCAGACGTGGTCTACAACGGCGTCAACCCGGCGGATGTGACCGTCAATATCACCGATAACGACACGCCCGGTTCGCAGGTCACAGAAAGCGGCGGCAGCACTGCCGTCACCGAAGCCGATGTCGCGGCCACCGACAGCTACACCGTCCGCCTGGATTCGCAGCCCATCGCAGATGTCAACGTCAGCATCGCCTTCGACCCGGCCCAGGTCAGCCTGGTTGCGGACGGCACGCCGTTTGCAGTCTCGCCTGCTACCTTCACCATCGCACAGGCAGAATGGAACGTGCTGCAAACCGTCGAAGTGATTGCCATCAACGACACCGTCTTCGAGGTCAGCCCGCACACCACGCTGCTCACCCAGACCTTCACCAGCGCGGATGCCAACTACGATACCGGCACCGGCGGCGTTAACCCGGCGGATGTGACCGTAAGCATCACCGATAACGAAACCGCCACCATCGTCTTTGCCAACGCCACCAGCGCCGCGCCAGAAGCCACGACGCCCCATATCGTCGTCGCCCGCCTCGATATCGTCGCCAACGGCGCACCCGGCGGCACGCTGGGCGCAGTCGTCAGCGCCGATGTGGCCGCCGTGCTGGGGACCGCGGAAGGCACCGACTTCACCCAAACC
>CAZQIJ010000093.1:0-12715 GCA_964592955.1 uncultured Anaerolineaceae bacterium | reverse complement strand
GAGGCGAACAGCGCGGCAGATCTGCCCACCGCAGGTACAGCCCTTCCAGTGGCGACGAAAGACAGCATGAGTCCCCAGGCAACCGCGCTCCCCTTACGCGAAGCTGCACCGCAGTTTGAGGACGGCGTTGAGGCAGAAAGCTACGTTCAGCAGGATCAGCGCGACCAGGAACGCCAGTGGCGGAACTTCTATAACCGTATACTGCTTCTGGTGGAAGTGGGTGCTGTTTTCGGGTTGGTGTTTATCGCCGTCAACCTCGTGAGCGCCATTAACAGGCTGCAGGAAGAAACGGCCTCTGCGCAGGCGCTGGCCAACGCGCAGCTTACCCGCCCCACCGCCCAGCCAACCCCCATCCTTCAGGTACGCGTTGACGATTTCGTGCTTCCCGGCGGGCACACTTTTGATGAAAACAACGACCCGTTGTTTAACTACAACGAGTTTATCAGTGAGGTGCCGGTACATTTGCAGACCTCAGTACGCAGCCAGGTCTTCCCTGCGGACAACTATGTTCGCCCGCCGCGCACCCCGGAAACCGCATTGTTCGTGGATATTGGCCGACTGCGGATTCAGCAGGGCATTGTGCAGGGGACGGACTGGGAGGCGCTGCGTCAGGGGGTTGGGCAGGTGCTGAACGGCGCGCGACCCGGCGACTTAACCGGTAACGTGGTGCTGGCGGCCCACAACGATATTTATGGCGAACTGTTCCGCGATCTTGACCAGATGCAGGAGGGGGATGAGTTTACCATCAGCACCGAGAACGATGTGTTTACTTACCGGGTGACCGGGTTCGACATCGTGGGGCCGACGGATGTCTATGTGATGGCGGATCAGGGACGGCCAACGGCTACACTGATTTCGTGTTATCCCTACGGCGTGAATGACAAACGCTACATTGTCTTTGCCGACCGCATCGACGGTCCGCAGTATTGATCTCCTGTAATCACCAAAATCATCAAAGGATGAAAGGCCATGTCGAAGCGCAGAAATCGCGCGCAGGTCAGCGGCGCAGCACAAGACCCTGCAGCGAAAATACCTGATGAAACGCTGGAACGCGCCCGGCAGCAGCTCGAAGAAGACCAACCGGCTGCTGCCGCAGAGACCGCGGCAGATACTGCCGCCGCAGGACGGCGCGCGCGCCGCCGCACCACCCCATCGGTAAGCAGCCGGGCGGCGACCCGTAAGCGTTCGGTCGAAGAAATGACACCGGCGGAAATTGAGGAACTGCTCCACAATCCGACCCGTGTTGTGTCTGAAGATGAACTGCGCGATCAGTACGGTTATGTGCTGAAGGATCTGCGTAATATGGGGCTTCTGGCAGCAGCGCTGTTCGCTGCCCTCATCGTCATTGCTCTTGTTGCGTTGTAGCGGCGGATGTGCGCCCTCACAGGCACACATCTGCTTTCGGTAGGAACTCAGTCAAGCAGAGGGCATGCAGAAGTTCGATGGTTGAGACAATTTGGGAAGCCATCCCGTACTTCGCCGGTCTTGATAGCTGCGGCATTCAGGACATCCAGCTCGTCAGCCATCGTCACGCCTACCAGGCCGGTTCAACCATTTTTGCCGAGGGCGACACGTGTTCTGGTTTTCATGTGGTTCTGGAGGGCCTCGTTCGTATTTTTCGTGTTAACCCGGAGGGGCGTCTGCATACGTTAAGTCTGCTGCGCCCTGTTTCAACCTTTAACGAAGTGGCTGCGGTGGACGGTGGTACAAACCCGTTTAATGCTGTCGCTGTCACCCAGTCTGAGGTGCTGGTCGTCAGTCATCCGGCCCTGCTGCGCCTGCTGTCGCGGGAACCCAAACTCATGGGGAATTATGTGCAGGCTCTGGCACAGATGAACCGGGAATACATCGAGCGCCTGGAAGACATGACGTTTCGCACCATTCCTTCACGGCTCGCCAAGTTGTTTCTGCACGAAACAACCTATGCCGATCAGATTGCTGACGCCCCCACACGCCTTACACAGGAGGAAATCGCGGCAGTCCTGGGTACCACGCGCGAGGTGGTGGGGCGTGCGTTACGTGGTCTGTTTAACGCTGGCCTCTTGAAAAAGAAGGGGCGTAAGGTATATATTGCTGACCGGCATGGCTTGGAACTCCTCGCAGAGACGAATATGATGCCCAGCAAACTGCAGAATCACGAGACGCTGCACTAGTAGTCCACCAATGTTGATTTGACGGTTGATATCCAACGGTTCACACCCATGACGGGCCGACAAAATTGGTTTGGTGAACTACTAGCAATCTGTGCTTGCCCAGCAAATCGCACACCGTTCAACATCAACACGGTGGCGTGCGGGCTTCACTCAGGTTGCAAATTACGTCATTCTAAGCGACACTTATCATATAAGCGCCTTGCAGCAGAGGTAGAGATATGTCGGAAAAGCCACCCAGGAAAGACACCGATTTTCTTAATCTTCCGCCCGGTTCAGAAATCGCGGATCGAAATCAGGTTTCGCCATCCAGGTCATTCCAGGAAGGCTCACGTTTGCAGTTTCGGATTGATAACCAGAAGATCACCGTCGCTGTAAAGGACCAGATTGTCGTGGGGCGTTCTGTGGAAGGGGATGATCTGCACCGGGTTGATGTGGATTTATCGCCCCAGGGGGGGTATCAGGCCGGGGTTTCCCGCAAGCATGCCATTATCCGGCGGCGTGAGGATTCACTCTATATCCAGGATTTGCGAAGCACCAACGGTACGCGCATCAATGGTTCGCATCTGGGTCCAGATCAGGAATACCCGCTTCGGGATGGCGATGAAATTGAGTTTGCGCGGGTGCGTACCGTTATTCGCTTTCTGCCACCCGCCTGATCATGACACGCAGCCTGACGGATCGTGTACTTGGCGGCGTGTGCGGCGGAATAGCCACGACGTTTCGTGTGAATGCGTGGCTGGTTCGCGCTGCCTTCGTCTTGCTGACGCCTGTGAGCGTGGGCCTTGCCGCCGTTCTGTATGTCGTTTTGTGGTGGGCCGTGCCGCAGCAGTCGTTCATTCGGGTTCCGGGTGGCGGCGGTCTGCTGGCGTTTCTGGTGCTTACTCTGCTGGTTGCTGGCGTGGGGACCGCGCGCTTTGCCGGTATCCTGCGCGCCGATTTGTATCTTCCAGTTGTTTTTGTGGTTTTCTGCCTGGTTTATTTTCTCAAACAGGTGAGAGCGTAAATGCGTAGACGGCGTAACCTGCTTTGGGGGGGGATTGCGCTGGCAGTGTCCCTGGCAGTGCTGGCGAATTCCCTTGAAGTCATTCCAGCGGGCCTGTATGACATCCTGGTGCGCAGCCTGCCTGCGCTGCTGATCCTCTTTGGCCTGTCCGTACTGCTGCGCAAACGGGTGCCGCTGGCAGATCTTGCGGCGCTCCTCTTAACTGGGTTGGTCGTTGCGGCGATTGCTGCCACCGCCTTTACAACCCGCGCTACGCAGCAGCGCAGCGACCATGTCGAAACGATCCGCCAGGCAGTGGGCGCAGATGTGACCCTGCTGGCGCTTTCGCTGGATGTGCTGGCGACCGATGTCGAAATCCGCCTGATTCCCTCGGTTTCTGCCAGCATTGCGGGGGAATTCGTGGGCAGCCTGGAGAGTATGCTGAACGTCGTCTATACCGAGGAAGCCCAAGGGCGCGCAGTGCTCACCATTACGGAGACGCGCCCGAATCCCTTCCCGAACCTCGAAGCAGTGGGGCGTGGTGAGCTTGCGCTGGAGCTTCCGTCCGAATTGGCTGTCGATCTTGTCGTGAACGGCCAGCAGGGGCTGGCGACACTGGATCTGACCGGGATTGCACTTGAGCGCCTGACACTCAACTGGCAGCAGGGCGATGCAGTGGTTACCCTGCCTGAATACCAACCGCGCTCCCCCAATGCCGAGGAACAACCTGGTCAGCTCAACGTGCGCGATGGCGATCTCTCCGTCCTGATCCCTGACGCAGTAGGCGCGAGTTTCAGAATCGTGCGTGGCAGCGGTGTTGAGCCAGTGTTTGACGAGACGGTTTACTTCCGCCCTTTTGGCGATACGCTTGAAACGCGCGGCTTTCAGGACTTTGACATCACCATCAGATACCAGCTTGATGTACCGTCTGGGTCCATTCGCGTTGAACCCGCGCCGTAATCGCTCCATCGTGTGCGCTGCGCTGGTTGGCTAACCGCTGAGGTGTTGCAGGGCTTCGCGTGCCCGCTGGTAATTCGGGTTCAGGCGCACCGCCTCGCGGTAATTGTTGATCGCCCGTGTTGTTTCTCCCATCGCTTCGCGGGCTGCGCCTGCATAGAAGAACGTTTCTTCTACGAACTGGCCGCCTCCGTCGCTAAGATTCTGCTGTGCCAGCGCGATCGTATCGGCATAGCGCCCTACCGCGTTATAGGTTTCAAACGCTCCGAACTGGTACCACATCATGCGCCAGGGCAGGCCCAGCGCGCGCGCCGTATCATAGGCCAGTGCCGCTGCCTGATGCTGACCCAGCGCCGCGAGGTTGGTGCCCAGGTTGAACCACACGAATGCGCTGCGCGGTTTTATGGCTGTATCTGCTGCTGTTTTCCCCAGCGCAAACCACAGGTTCATCGCTGGGTCTGCGTTTACGCCCAGCACGCTGTGCAGCACCGCTTCATGTTCAGGAGCATACAGCACGAGATAAACATTGTTGAAATGCTGCCATACCTCGTGAATCGTGCTGTAGCTGTAGCGATTTTCGCGCCCCACATAGCTGTCATTGGTGATCAGTTCGCCTGTCAGATCGTCGTACCCCTTGACAAGCAGATAGTGCCCCATCCATCCATGCGCATCCTCGACCGGGTCGAACCCTATTTCGATGATGACCGGGAATCCGCTGGAGGCCAGCGCCTTAAGCTGGGCAAGTGTGCCGCCGCTGCGTACCAGCGCGCGCACAGGCACACCCTGCAATTCCGTGTTGACGTAAGTCATCATCTGGCGGGGGTTCACACTCTTGTCTTCGCTGTTGGGGCGCAGCCACGCCGCGGTTTGTATTTGCGTCCCGGTGTACCCGAAATGACTTAATCCTACGGTGAGGGTCGCCGGCCCGCAGTTATTCCAGCCCTGTAACTGCTGTGTGAACGGTTCCAGCACAACAGGTGAGGGGTTCCCCTGGGCAGAAGTCACCACTGGGCTCAACAGCACCAGCACACCCATGTGGAGAGTAATGGAGAGCAGCTTGCGCAATACCTGCCTCATATCATCCCGCCTTTTCTGCCAGCACACGCCAACCACCGCTCACGGGCGCGCGTGGCCACCCAACTGCACTTCCATTTTCGTCTGCACGGGTGCGCCTTCAAATGCGTTTTGTCACCAAATCCGGGTTGCAGGTGTAATGAAACACAAAGGGCGGATAGACCCGCCCTAGTTGCGCATGATTACGGTAACGATTGGGGAAAAGAAGGCGAATGCGCGACGGCTACTCGACGTTGCCGAAACGCCGCAGATTTGCGCGCCGTTCGTGCTGGAGCAGCTCTGCGTTGTCGCGCGCCACATAGCCAAAACTGCATGCCGTGCGCAGCACTGCCAGCCGCTTGTCGTGCCGCCAGGCAGGATCCTGAGTCGAACGCTGTGCGACGTAGACTTTCATCGAGTCCGAGATTTCTTTATTGACGACAATACCTGCCAGAAGACGCAGCGCACGATCCGTTTCGGGATTGCCCGTATCCGGAACACCGTGAGGTGCTGCGCGTTTGTCGCCGGATTCCTCTGGATCCTGAACCTTGGTTGCCGGTTTGCGGTTGGTTCCGGGCTTCCTGCTTACAATCACAGGCTCTTCTTCCTGTGGCTGGGAGCGTTGTTCGGCGTCTCGGCGCGCGGCCTCCACGCTGCCATTGAACACGTGGTTCACGATAGTCGGTTCCATCGGTACGGATTCGGCATCAGCGATCTCGTAATCCACCACGAAGTTTAAGCGACCCAGGACGACCACATCTCTGGGGCGCAGAATGTAGTACTGCTCCGGGGCCATCGAGATGCCATTGAGGGTGGATCCGTTCGTGCTGCGCAGATCAGCGACAGCGATCCCATCCTCGTTCGGCACCATCTCGAAATGCCGCCGCGATACACCGGTTTGGTCTGCACCCAAGGGTGTGAGATCGATAACATCCTCTGTTTCGCGCCCCAGAATAGTGACCCTATCAACGGGAAAGATAAGCTGACGCCCATCTGGAAACGCCAGGCTGATCCTGTATACAAGTGTCGGAGGGTTGGTTGCGTCACTCATAATCGTTCGTGTCATTGCTCAATTAAGGATAGTGTTAAAGTTACTGCATTGAACCCAGTGTAGGCCAAAACATTAGGCTTGTCAAACACCGCACAGTGTGGGTCACTTCTTTCGTTGCGAAGATTAACCCTACGTCAACCGAACTCAAACGAGGTTCGTATTTTGTTGAGTTTGGGAGATCGTCATTGCTCGGCCCGGTTAATTTACCCTCCCAATACCGTGATAAGGAGTGATGGTTGGGAAGATGTGTCAAGTGCTCATGGTTCTTTAATCTATGGAACAGGCACTGGCAGAGCAGACCAGAGCATTCCACCTGTGATAGGACGGCGAAAGGACAAATCCAACATTAATACGTCAATGGAGACAGGATCAATAGTACTTTGGAATTATCGTTCCTAACGCGCATAAGTATACCACAACTCGAACCTCAGGGTTTGTGTTCTGGCGTGAATCGGATGGATGCGACGATTGGCAGAAGTGAGCGAAGAAAGCGGCCCCTGTTTGCAAACGCGCCCCGTTGAAATTCTTACGTTTTGCCCGCATGATAGCGTCTATTGGTGTGTGAAATCAGCAGGTTACCGTTTGACCCTATGGACTTGAGCGTTTTCATTCACAAATTACCGCAGTTTCTGGGACGTGTGCGCCTGTGGCATGCTGCCGCCTGGGGAGTGCGTCTGTTAATTGTGGTTGTCCTGCTGCGGCAAATAACCCCGGCAGGTGTGCGCGCGCCGCTAGACACACCCCAGACCGTCCAGACTGCCGCGCCGCATGTCTGCACACATACCCGTCTCATTGATGAAGTGTCTGAGGCACGCATTCAGCAGTCGTTGCGCGCTGTGCGTGAAATGGGTGCCACCCACATTGTCGAATTCTTTCCCTGGGCCTATATCGAGTATGCGCCAGGTGCTTATGACTGGACACAAACGGACCTGATCCTGAAGCACGCCGAAAACCAGGGTGTGCAGATCATCGCACGTATGGGGCTGGTGCCAGAGTGGGCGCGCCCAGATCCTGAGGCGCAGCCCACCACATTCAATTTCCTGCCTTATGATCAGTTTGATGCCTTTGCCCGGTTTGCAGCCGTTTTCGCGGCACGTTACGCCGGGCGTATTGACCAGTTGATTATCTGGAACGAACCTAATCTGGCGTTTGAGTGGGGGTACCGCCCGGTAGATCCTGCCGCCTATGTGGAGCTTCTTCGCGCCGTTTACGCGCGCGCACATGCAGCCAACCCCAATGTGTTGGTTCTGGCTGGTGCGCTGGCCCCCACACTTGAACCGGCAGGTAGTGGGAGCGGGCTTAACGACATCCTGTATCTGGAAGCGATGTACGAAGCAGGTGCCGCGCCGTACTTCGATGCGTTGGCCGTCCATACCTATGGCCTGGGGCAGCCCCCAGCCGCTGACCCTGACCCGCAGCAGCTCAATTACAGGCGGGTGGAGCTGCTGCGCGAGGTGATGGTCACTTACGGTGATGAGGATAAGCAGGTGGTCATCACCGAAACCGGCTGGAACGATCACCCGCGCTGGACGTATAGTGTGCGTCCGTCGCAGCGTGCCGCCTACACGGTGGAGGCACTCGCCTATGCTGCCGAAAACTGGCCCTGGGCAGCGCAGGTGTGCCTGTGGGCGCTGCGCTACCCGCGCGACACCTACAGCTATCCGGATAACTACACGCTCATTACACCAGATTTTCAGATCAAGCCCATCTACTATGCGGTGCAGGCATATGCGCGCGGATGGGAGACAGACGAGGCGCTGTGGCTGCCACCGCCTACCGAACCCTGATCCACAGGTTTCGCCCGTACAGGCGGCGCACTGCCACACTGCTGCTGCTGTGCGTCGCGCTGGCTGCGCCACTGCGCTGGCTGAGCGCCGTCGAAGTGCCGCCGCCGCTTGCCGAGCTGTTCCCTGCTGGCGAAATACGCATCGCGGTCGATGCCACGTATCCGCCGTTCGCCAGCGCCAGCGACGGCGCGCTGACGGGATTCGATATCGACATCGGGCGCACCATTGGCGCGCGTTTGGGGCTGCCGGTGCGGTTCGTGAACATGGGCTACGATGGCCTGTATGACTCGCTGGTGACGGGGCAGACGGATGTCATCCTTTCTGCGCTGCTCGTGGATCGTTTGCGTCTTGCAGATTTCACCTACAGCCTGAGTTACTTCGATGCCGGGCTGGTGCTGGTCAGCGCTGCCGAACGTCCGTTCGATGCCATGACTGCCCTGCCGGGGCATTCCCTGGCCTACGAATTCGGATCGTCAGCCGATAACGACGTGCGGCGCTGGTCGCGGCGGGTGGACGCCTTCGAGAAACGCCCGTATGAACTGCCTGAGTATGCCCTGGATGCAGTGCGGCTGCGGCAGGCGGATGCCGCACTCGTGGACGCTGTCAGCGCGTGGCTCTACCTGCGTAGTCACGCCGGGTGGCGTGCGCAGGTCGTCAGCGTCACCTATGCACCCATCGCAGCAGGTGTGCGCATTGATCGCGCAGATATCGTTAAGGTCATCAACCGCGAACTGGACGCGATGATTCAGGATGGCACGCTGGACAGGCTGCTTCGACGCTGGTTTTAGGCCCATCGCTTCGCTATACTGGCGCGCATGGCACACATCGGCATAGACGCACGCTTAACCTACTACCGCACCGGTGGGATCAGCGCCTATACGCGGCAGCTCGTCGGCGCGCTAGGCTCACTTCAGGACCAACTGCCCACCGGGCAGCGGCACCGCTTTACGGTCTTCCTCAGCCGCAAAGCGCGCTTTACATTGGGGCAGCACACGGCGAAACTGTGGACGCCCGCACATCACCGTTTCGAGCGGGTGGCACTGTCGCTGGAACTGGCACGCTTTGGCCTGGATGTGCTGCACAGCCCGGATTTCATCCCGCCGGTGCGTGGGGCACGGCGGCATGTCATTACTGTGCATGACCTGACGTTTCTCCATTACCCGCAGTACCTGACAGCGGACAGCCGCCGCTACTATAACGATCAGATTGAGACGGCGGTCCGTCATGCGGACCACATCCTCACGGTCAGTGAGTCTGCCCGCGCCGATCTTATGGCGCTGCTGGGAGTCCTGCCTGAAAAGATCACCGTGCAGCCGCATGGGGTGGGGCCGCAGTTCCAGCCGCAGCCTTCAGAGGTTATCCATACGGTGCGTAAGCGTTTCGGGCTGCCGGAGGACTTCATCCTGTTTGTGGGCACGCTTGAACCGCGCAAGAACATCGACGGTTTGCTGGATGCCTGCCAGCGGCTGCCGAACGCGCCTGTGCTGGTGCTGGTTGGCCGCAAAGGCTGGCTGATTGATGAGACGCTGGCGCGCATCGCACAATCACCCCGTGTGATGGTGGTGGACAACGCCAGCGACGACGATCTCCCCGCGCTCTATACGATGGCGCGCCTGCTGGTGCTGCCGTCTTTCTACGAAGGGTTTGGGATGCCCGCGCTGGAAGCGATGGCCTGTGGCACGATTCCGGTTGTGGCGGGGCGCGGGTCGCTGCCTGAAGTGGTCGGCGCGTGCGGTGTCCTTGTGAACCCTGACGATCCGGACTCGATAGCAGCGGGCATTGAGCAGGTCCTTTATGCCAGTGCAGAGTGGCTGGCAGCGATGCGTGCGGCGGCGCGCGCACGGGCTGCGTCCTTCACCTGGGAAAATTCTGCGCGCATCGCTTTATCGGTTTACCATTCGGTACTTGGCTTATGAACATCCTGTTGATCAGCGGCAGCGTTCCCTATCCGCCCGCTTCCGGCGGCGCGCTGCGCGTGTATGGTATCCTCAAGGGGCTAAGAGCGCACAATCTGACGCTGCTCACATTTGACGATGGACAGTCTTCTCCCGCAGGGCTGGCGGAATTCTGCCATGTCGTGACCGTACCCTTCCCACAGCGGACCCGCATACAGCGCCTGCGCGACCTGCTGTTTTCGCGCCAGCCGGATATTGCGCGCCGCCTCTACAGCCCGGTGATGGCAGAGCACCTGCGCCTGCTGCTGACAGAGACAACCTTTGACGTGATCCAGGTAGAGGGGATCGAAGTCGCCTGCTACCTGCCGCTGGCGAAAGCCCTCCAGCCGCAGGCCAGGCTGATTTTCGACACCTTCAATGCAGAATACGTGCTTCAGCGTGTCATCTTTGAAATTGACCGGCGCGAACTGCGGCGGCTGCCGGCTGCACTGTATTCATTGATTCAGGCCGGGCGTATCAGGCGCTTTGAACGTGCCATGTGCCAGCTTGCCGATGCGGTCATTGCGGTGTCTGAAGAGGACGCCGAAGCCCTGCGGCCTTTCCGCGCAGATGCGCAGATCCCGGTGATTGCGAGCGGTATCTTTGTGGATAGTTACGAAGCAGCGCAGACTGCCCAGGATTTGGGCGGTGATGCGCTGGTCTTCACGGGCAAGATGGACTATCGCCCAAACGTTGATGCCATGCTTTGGTTCGGGTTGTCGGTTTTTCCTGCCGTTCGGCACCACTGCCCGCATGTTCAGCTCCATATTGTGGGACAGATGCCACACCCCCGCCTGGACGCACTGCGCGCAGTGCCCGGCATTCACCTCACCGGGCGCGTGGACTCTGTGGTGCCGTACCTGCGCGGGGCGGCAGTTTACATTGCCCCGCTGCGCATGGGAAGCGGTACACGCCTGAAACTGCTGGAAGCAATGGCAGCGCGCTGTGCGATTGTGGCGACCACGACAGCGGCAGCAGGTCTTAACGCCGAAACGCGCGCTGCGATGAAAATCTGTGACGACCCCCAGGAAATGGCCGAGACTATAGTACAATTGCTGCAAGACCAGGCACAATGCGAGACCCTGGGTGCAGCGGCAAACCGCGCTGTGCGCCTGCATTACGACTGGGCGGTGCTCATTCCCCGTTTGTTGGCCGTTTACAAGGATTTGGGACTTGGATAGAGAAGCGCTGGTACTGCGTAATCGTGCGATGGCGGAGGCGTTTCACCAGGTCCCGCTGAAACATCTTGTGCGGCGGGGGCTGCTGCGCGCTGTCAGCCATCTTCCGTTTGCGCCCATTCCAAAGCCCGCGGTGGAACGTATTCTGCTCATCCGTCCAGATCATCTGGGCGATATGCTGCTGACGATGCCCGCTGTCCACGCGCTGCGCCTTGCGCGTCCTCATGCCGAGATCCATGTGCTGGCAGGCCCCTGGGCTGCGGAAGTGCTGGCGAACACCGATGATGTGGACTCTGTACTTACGCTGCGTTTTCCGGGCTTCAGCCGCCGCACACCTGGCGGGTGGCGTTCGCCCTATGAGCAGGCGGTAACGGTCTCGCGCCTGCTGCGGCGTGTGGGTTACACGGACGCCGTCATTATGCGCCCGGATCACTGGTGGGGCGCGATGCTGGCACATATGGCCGGGATCCCACGCATTGTGGGCTATGATCTGCCGGACGTTGCCTGCTTTCTCACCGAAGCGCTTCCCTTTCGCAAACAGCATGCGGTTCTGCTGAACCTGCGGTTGGTGGAACGATGGGCAGGAATGGTGACGCATCCCAGGCTGCATTTCCCGGTTTCCGAGGTTGATACGCGCTATATTGACGCCTATCTGGATGCGTGGGGCATTGCGCCCCGTACCCCGCTGGTGTGTATTCATCCCGGCGCAGGGACATGGGCCAAGCAGTGGGAAGAGGCAAAATGGGCAGCCGTTGCCGATACGCTGGCCGACCAGCTTACCGCCACCATTGTGTTCACGGGAACCGGTCACGAGATCCCGGTGGTGCGCCGCATTGCTGAGCAGATGCAGCACCGTCCCTGCCTGATTGCGGGAGATACACAGATCGGGCAGCTCGCGGCGCTTTTTGCGCGTTCCTCTGTGGTGCTGGGCCCAGACAGCGGCCCGCTGCACCTTGCGGTTGCGGTGGGCGCGCCCACCGTCGCGCTGTTCGGACCGGCAGACCCCACCGAATTCGGCCCCTGGGGTACGCCAGAAAAGAACGTGATCCTGTTTTCGGAAATAGGCTGCCGTCCCTGCGGCGTGCTGGACTGGGGAACTGACGACCCCGAAAATCACCCCTGTGTGCGCGAAATCACAGTAGGGCGCGTTCTGGAGGCGGCCCGCCGCGCTTCCTCGTTCGCGCTCAGTCCGGGATAACCACCTTGTCTAACCCGGCCTCTGCCGCAGGAAACACCGGGTTCATCGCTTCAAGCGTCTCCACAATCAGCCGGGATACAACCAGATTACGGTACCATTTGCGGTTTGCCGGGATAATCGCCCAGGGGGCGTGTGGTGTGTTGCAGTGCGTGATGGCGTCTTCATAGGCGCGCATGTAGTCTTCCCATTTTTCCCGCACAGGCAGATCGCCGGTCGAAAATTTCCAGTGCTTTTGCGGGTTATCCAGGCGCTCCTGCAGCCGCTCCTTCTGCTCTGCTTTGCTGATATGCAGGTAGAGCTTCAGGATGCGGGTACCGTGATCGGCCAGAAGCTGCTCGAAGGCGTTGATGTGCGCATAGCGCCTGCGCCACACATCTTCTGGCACCAGACCATTTACGCGCACCACCAGCACGTCTTCGTAA
>CAZQIJ010000092.1:0-12854 GCA_964592955.1 uncultured Anaerolineaceae bacterium | reverse complement strand
CCATCTGCCACTTCGAAAGATTCAACCGGCAGCACTGCGGTGATGCGCTCATCCTGATCCAGGGGCAGAATTGCGTGGATCAGTGTACCTTTATTCGCGCGGCCTGTTTCAGGAATCCGGTAGGCCTTCTCGCGGTAGACCTTGCCTTTGGTGCTGAAGAACAGTATGGAATCCAGGCTGCTGGAAGAAAACATCTCCATCAGCACATCTTCTTCTTTGGTTTGCATGCCCAACACGCCCTTGCCACCGCGGCGCTGTGCACGGTATTCGCGCAGCGGCACACGCTTGATGTAGCCGTTGGTGGTCAGCGAAATGACGACATCTTCTTCGCGCACCAGCTCAGATTCGTCGAAATCTGTGGCCCCGAACAGAATTTCAGTACGGCGTGTATCGCCATACTTCTCAGCGATATCGGTCACATCTTCGCGGATGACCGCAAGGATCTTCTGTGGCGACGCCAGCAGATCTTCCAGGTAGTGGATACGAACCAGAACGTCGTTATACTCGTCCTGGATTTTCTGCTGTTCCAGCGCAGCCAAACGGCGAAGCTGCATTTCCAGAATAGCGTCTGTTTGAGCCTGAGAAAGGTCAAAGCGCGTCATGAGTTCGCGGCGTGCAGTCTCCACATCCAACGCGGCGCGAATGATGCGGATCACTTCATCCAGGAACGAAATGGCTTTCAGCAGCCCTTCCAGGATATGCGCGCGAGCACGTTTCTTGCCCAGTTCATATTCTGAACGGCGCACAATGACTTCGTAACGGTGTTCAATGTAGATATGCAGCGCGCGCTTCAGGCTAAGCAAACGCGGCTCGCCGCGCACCAGGGCCAGCATCTGAATGCTGAACGTGCTTTGCAGGCCGGTATATTTGTAGAGCCGGTTCAGGATCGCTTTGGGCTGTGCCCCACGCTTCAGCTCGATGACGAGGCGCTGACCATCACGATCAGATTCATCGCGCAGATCACGGATACCGTCCAGGCGGCCTTCGCGCACCAGTGCGACAATGCGCTCTATAGTGGATGTCTTGCTGACCTGGTAGGGAAACGAGGTGAAAATGATGCGGTGGCCTTCGCGGCCTTCTTCGATATTGGCAGTCGCCCGCATGACCACGCGGCCTTTACCGGTACCGTAGGCCTCTTTCAGTTCTTCGTTGGCGATGACCTGAGCGCCTGTAGGGAAATCTGGCCCTTTGACGAACGCCATCAGCTCATCTACTGTGATATCGTCAATCGTTTCGATGTGATCGATGATATAGGTCACAGCGTCGCAGATTTCGCGCAGATTATGCGGCGGGATGCTGGTCGCCATCCCCACTGCAATACCGGTGGTGCCATTCAGCAGCAGATTAGGCAAACGGGATGGCATAACGATGGGTTCCTGCTGGGTGCCATCGTAATTGTCTGCAAAATCCACCGTTTCCATGTTAATATCGGCCAGCATCTCTTCGGCGATGGTAGACATGCGCGCTTCGGTATAACGCATCGCCGCCGGGCTGTCGCCATCAATGCTGCCGAAGTTACCTTGTCCATCCACCAGCATGTAGCGCATAGAGAAATTCTGGGCCATGCGCGCCATCGCTTCATACACTGCACTATCGCCATGGGGATGGTATTTACCAAGCACCTCACCGACAATGCGGGCGCTTTTCTTATAGGCGGTTCCCGGACGTATCCCCATGTCGTACATGGCGAACAGAATACGTCGGTGAACAGGTTTCAGGCCATCGCGCGCGTCTGGCAGGGCACGCGCCACGATAACACTCATGGCGTAATCCAGATAGCTGCCGCGCATTTCTTCGTTGATGTTAATCTGGCGGACGATACCAATGCCGCGGGTCACCCCGTCCTCTGCGCCGTTGCCGGTGCCGGTGCCGTTGGCGTTGGCGTTCATGGGGGTGTTGTCGTTCAGTTCGTTACCGTTAAGTTCATTGTCCATACATGTATCCCACGCTCGTTGTGAGCCAGGATGATGCTCCTTTCGTGCCAAACCTGCCGGGCATCCCTGACCCTGTGTTCGCTTCACTCAGGAGTCTGGGAACGTAGTGTACGCCCGATTATGCGGCGATTACTGATCTCGCAACGATGTGAAAATATGTGAAATAACCAGAACCGATGTTCACAAGTTCGCTGGCTGATTGTAGAAATTATACCATGAAAGTGCCTGATTTTCGACCTCGACCTTTAATGGAGTAAAGCGTGTGTTAATACTTCGACTATTCCTGACAGCGCTGCTCGTGCCAGTGATTGTGACGGTGACTCCACCCACGCCGGCCCCCCCCGCAGCGCTGCCGGTCGCCTATACGGACGCGCTCGCAGCGCTCGCCGGTGCGCTGGACGACGTAATCCCGGTGCGGCGTGTACCCCCACAGGCAGCCACCCTGGTGCTCACGCAGAAGGGTCAGACAATCGTCATTCAGCTTACCCCTCAGTTACCGGTCAACCTTCCTCAGTCACCGATGCTGGCCGAACACTTCACCCTTGCCACTGCCAGCGACGCGTCAACCCTGCGTGAACTGCTTAGCGCCACCGCACTTTATGCCCAGGGGCGTTGTGACGACAGCGAAAGCCTGCTGGAACGTGCGCAGATTTCAAACAACGCAACGCTTCTGATGCGTGGGGTTTGCGCGCTGCACAGGGAAGACTATGAGGCTGCGCCTGCGTATTTTGAAGCGTCTGGGCTGCCAGCAGCAATGACCAACCTTGCGTGGCTGGCGTACCGGGACGGACGGATCACCGAAGCGTTCAGGCTGGCAGATGGCCAGATTGCGGCGGCGATGCGAACCAACAACCCGGAACCACGCGCAGAGGCCTACCGCGCACGCGCCCATTTGCACGCGCTGAACTTTGACTATGATTCTGCGCTGGCGGATGTGGATTCTGCGCTGGCCGCGCTGCCAGACGACCCCGGATTATTCGTGCTGCGGGGGCAGTTGCGGCTGCTGCTGTACGAATGGGATGCCGTACTTGAGGATTACAACCGTGCGCTGGCGCTGGATCCGAATTATGCCGAGGCCTACTTCTACCGGGGGGTGTTGCTGTACACCATTGCGGGCACCGGCAGCAGCGATGTAAACGCGCTGCGCCGCGACGCCACCCGCGATTTCGAGCGCTATCTTGCGCTCGAAACGCATGGGCAGCATACCGAAGACGCTGCGCGTTACATCAGCCAGATTGAGGCTGAACTGAACGCGCTTGAGGACTAGGGTCCTGCAAAGGGGGCACCGGTGCGCCCCCCACCATCGTGTTCTACTCGCCAGGCTGAAGCGTAAGGCGCGTCTCTGACCCCGCCTCTACAGCAGCGCGCGACAACGGCATCGGCTTAAACGCGATCATACGCCAGGGATCGATCATGTCCGCAAAATGCGGGCTGAAGGGATGGCCGCTTTGCCCCGTCGTGTGGATGTTGACGCTGTTGTCCAGATTACCCAGGTCGATAATCATGCGCATGGACGGCACGGCGCGCACTGTAAAGTCATCCTGCGATCCCCAGGACGTGGCGTTGACGATGCTCGCCCCGCCGCTGGCAGGTACCGGGCCGCGGTTGACCATGTCTTCCAGTATGCCAATGCCGCTTTGCCCCAGCGGATCGCTGATGAAGGTCGCCGTGTGGAGCGTGCCCCAGCGCCATGTGGCCCGATCGCTGCCCAGTGCGGCAACCGTCGCATCGTACCCTTCCTGAAGAGAACGCAGCAGAATGTCATCGCGTGTTTCACGAACATCGGTCGTGCTGATGTCATCCCACCAGGCGTGCTCTGGCTGCTCCAGCAGCAGGTATACGGCGCGCATTTCGCCGCTGCCGCCGTAAGCTTCGGCATAGTCTCCAAGCTGATCATCGAACAGGTTGTCCATGAGTTTCATCCAGAACTGCATGTAGAAGGCCGCCTGGGGGCTGTCCATATGCAGTTGGTAATCCCAGTCCGCCAGCCACTCCCGCGCCTGTGCCAGTTCCCCGTCATCGAGGCTAAGGGACATCAGCGACGGCATAATCTCCTCTGCGCTGATGATCTTGTTATCCCCCAGGATGGCGCTGAAGGAAGCGATGTCGTGCTGGTCGGTGGCCAACAGCATCTCTGTAATGCGCTGCCCCCGGTAGCCATGATCCCAGTTGGTGTTGATGACGTAATTCGCATCTGCCCCGAATTCATCCCCCAGGCGTTCTGCAAGCTGGTCATAGAATTCCAGAGGGACGACAGCCTGGTTAGCGGTGGCGATATAGCCGCGGGCCGGGTTCAGGACACGTGGCAATTCGTCAAACGGGATGTAACCAAGCCATTCGTTGGCACTGGTCGAACCATCTACCGGCACAATGCCGCTGTTGCTGGCCGGGCGAATGGGAACCAGACCCGGCATCTGGTAGCCGATATTGCCTTCGATGTCGGCATAGACGAGATTCTGAGACGGAACGGCGAAATCTGCGGCACCCGCCCGGAATTCCTCCCAGTTGCGGGCACGGTTGATGGCGAAGATGGCGCGCAAGGTCTGGCTTGGCATAATGCCAGTCCAGTGCATGGCCAGCGGGTTTTCGTTGTTGAAGCCCAGAATCTCGCCATCCTCGCTGATCTGGTTGTCGTTGATGATGGGGCCGAGATGGGTTTCGCGCACCTGAATGGTCACCGGATCGCCGCCGTCACCGAAGCGGATCGTCTCTTCAACCACGGTCATATCGCGCCATTCGCCATCCCATTGATACTGCAAGGGATTCTCAGGGTTGACTGTGATGGTGTAGAGATCCATGACATCTGGCGCAACATTGGTGAAACCCCAGGCGATCTGTGCATTATAGCCGATGACGATGCCGGGGAACGGTGTAAGCGCGAAACCGCGCACGTCGTATGGGCATTCGTCGCTGACGGGCTGGCAGTGCAGGCCGACTTCGTACCAGATGGATGGATTGCGAATGCCCAGATGTGGATCGTTGGAAAGCAGCGGCATCCCGGTTGTGGTGCGTTCCCCACTGACGACCCAGTTATTGCTGCCTATACCTTCGCCGCTGCCAAACGCAAAGGCGATATCTGGCGGGACGTTACCTGCAAGCTTACCCTGCGCGCTCTGCGGGATGAACGTGATGGCCTGCGCTGCCTGGGTGGTGAGGGTGTCTTCTGTTAGCGGAAGGTCTTCCGCGTAGAGGATCGTTGGTTTCTCTCCGAACGGCCACGCAGGGAGGTAGGCATCGACAAGGTCTGCACCGAGCAGGTCAAGAAGTTCTGCGCGGCGGCGATCGCGCATACCGCCGCTCAGATCCCACGACATGACGTTGTTCCAGACGATGGTATCGGCCACCGTCCAGGGATGGATCTGGATATCGACGCCGGTAACACCCAGCAGCCGGTATTCCAATGCCAGATCGTCCGGGGAGCGGTTGAGGATATAGGCGTTGACGCCATCCGCGAAGGCCTGCATCAACGCCAGGGTTTCTTCGTCATACGTTTCTGCAACATCCCGCTCTGCCGAACGCCGCCAGCCAATGGTACGAATGAAGACATCCGAGCTCATCAGGCTTTCATTTGCGCCAGTGAGCTCCTGCAGGCGGCCATCCCCGGTCGCGCGGGAAAACTCCATCTGCCACCAGCGATCCTGCGCGTGCGTATACCCCTGAGCCATGAACAGATCGTGCGTATTGCTCGCGTAGATATGGGGAACCCCCCACGCATCGCGCAGGATTTCGACCGGGGCGTTCAGACCGCTGATGGTGATGGTTTGGCCGGCTGCGGTCACGGTTTGGGGCGCGAGTGTAATCTCGCCGGACGTTACCGGCAGAGGGCCGCGTGTGGTGTCATCAAAGATCACAAATACAGCGACACCAACAGCCACGACAACAAAAAGGGTCAGCAAAAGAAGAAGACGTAGTATTTTCATGGTAATCCCTTAACAATATTTTAAACCAAAGCGCACAAGATATTTAACTCTTTTTCACCGGGGTGACAAGGCTCAACTTGGGGGCAGGGGGCATGTGTGTGGGAAAATGACGGCAAAGTTACCGGGTTGGTGCCAAAACTTTGCCGCCCATCTGCAAGCGCATTAGAACACGATGCGGTTTGTGGCCAGAAGCAGGCCAAAGCCGACTACAGAAACCAGCAGAAACAACAGGATCGCAAGGATCATGCGTTCGACAGCGGTCATGCCCAGAAAGAGGGTGCTGCGCGTAGAGACCCCTTCAAAGTCTTCTTCTACGGCCAGATCCTCTTCCTCTTCCTCAAACTCGGTATTTACCGCGCTCCTGCGAAGATCGTCCAGCATACGGTTATCCCTTCATCTGTTTTTCACATCAGCATTTGTGCCGATTGTAACACAAGATACCGCCGGGATGCATTGTTCCCGGCGGCAGTCATGGCGCGCTAATCTGCCTGTGCCTGGTCCAGGTCGAGGTCAGACACAGGCGAGCCGGTTGCGGCCTGCATGATGGCTGTCAGCCGGGCGGCCATTGACGCTGGGTCGGGATGAATGCCATCCTGCAAAAGCGCAGTTTCAAACACCTGCTCCACAATCAGCCCTGCCAGTGGGCTGTCCAGCATTGACGACAGGTTGTGAATCAGCGGATGGCGAGCGTTCAGTTCCAGGATCTTGACCGGCAGTTCGTAATCCTTATCCAGCAGGCGGTTGATGCGGAACATCTGGCGGGCGGGTTGGGCTTCGTCGCTGACCAGGCGCGCCGGGCTGCCCACCAATGTTTTGCTGGCGCGCACATCGCGCACACGTTCGCCCAGAATCGCCTTGAAGCGTTCCAAGAGAGACTGAAAGTCCGCCTCGGCGACCGGTTCACGCTGCGCTGCGTCTGCCGGTTTCTGGTCACCCACACTGCTTAGGTCAATATCCGCCTCGTCAACGCTGCGGAATTTGTGCCCCTTGAATTCGCTCAGTCCCATCAGCATGGCGGCGTCCACCGGATCGGTGAAGTACAGGACTTCGATGCCGTGCTGGCGGAATGCGTCCAGATGCGGGCTGCGGCGCGCGCTGTGGTAATCGTCTGCAATAATGTAATAGATGTCTTCCTGGTTCTCCGCCATGCGTTCAACATAGTCTTCGAGGGAGACCATATCATCCGCGTTATCGTTCCTGGTGGTGGCAAAGAAAAGGATCTGCTCGATGTCGTCACGGTCTTCCGGGCTAACAACCACCCCCTGCTTGATGTAGCGCGAGAATTCGTCATAGATGCTCAGGTAAGCTTCGCGACGGTTGCGCGCCATGCGCTTGAACTCACTGAGCACCTTTCCCGTGATGCTTTTCCTCAGGTTCTGCATCATGCGTGTGGCCTGCACGCTTTCTCTGCTGACGCTGAGCGGCAGATCTTCGCTGTCCACCACACCCTGGATAAAGCTCAGGTACTCCGGCAGCAGGTCCTTGCTGAATTCCTGAATAAGGACTTTGCGGGCATAGAGCTTAAGCCCCGCTTCCTTTCGCGGGCTGAACATGTTCGGTTCGCGGCTGGACGGCACATAAAGGAGCGCGTAATACTGAAGCGGGACATCCGCGCGGATGTGCTGGCGGTGCAGCGGTTTCTCGAAGTCCAGCGTGAGCATCTTATAGAAGTCGTCATACTGCTCGTCCGTTATTTCGTTGGGCATCTGCCGCCAGATGGCCGTCTGTTTGTTGGTCGGTTCCTCATCATCACCCACATAGATGGGGAAGGCGATGTAATCGGAATGCTTACGGATGATATTTTTCAGGGACCAGGTCTGCGCGAAATCCTTTGCGTCTTCCTTAAGCGTGATGATGATGTCTGTGCCGCGTGTTTCGCGCTCTGCCGGTTCAATCGTATAGCGGTCATCGCCCGCAGACTCCCACGCGAAGGCCTGCGCATCAGGTTGGTAGGAGCGCGATACAACACGCACTTTGTCTGCAACCATGAATACGGAATAGAAGCCGACACCAAACTGCCCGATCACGTCCTGCGCGACGGTGGAGTCTTTCGCCGCGCGGATGGCCTCGATAAACGCCTTCGCCCCGGAACGCGCGATCACCCCCAGGTTGCTCTGCATTTCGGTATCCGTCATGCCGATGCCGGTATCGCTGATGGTCAGGGTCCCGGCTTCGCTGTCTGCCTTGATGTCGATGCGCAGCGGCAGATCCGGGTTGGCAACGTTGTGGTTGGTGAGCTGCTCGAACTGAACGCGATTGAGCGCGTCGGAGGCGTTAGAGACCAGCTCTCGCAGGAAGATCTCGCGGTCTGTGTATAGCGAGTGAACGAGAATATTCAGAAGCTGCTGGATCTCAGCCTGAAAGGTATAGGATTGTTGCTGTGTCATGTTCAAGACTCCCTCGTGTGATCAATCACCGCAAGTTTTAGCACACGACCGTAAGAAAAAGGTAAAAAGTCACGGCAGACTGTCGATCAGCATAGCCCCGATCATCTCTGCAAGCATCTGCGGGTTCTTCCAGGCGTCCACCACCAGCGGGTCATTCATAATGTAAAGCAGGTACAACCCCAGAATCTGAGCGGTGGCCATACGAATGACCAGGCGGTAATTCTGGGGTACGCGGCTGCCCCGCTCAATATGGGCTTCCACAAAGCGCTCCAGCATCTGTTCCGCGGGCTGCAGGAAGCGCTCTGCATAATAGGTGCGCAGTTCAGGCGTCGCGATGATATCGGGCAGCACGGCCATCAGCATGCCAAAGTGCGGGCGAATTTGTTCTATGCGTTCGATGATGTGGGCGACCACAAATGTCTTCAGGTCGATGCTGACCGCGGCCTGCATCAGTTCTTCGCGCGCTGGCAGTGCTGCCAGCTCATCCAGGGCGGCAAACAGCAGGTCGGCGTGGTGCTTGACGCATTCGTGGTGCGCACGATGCTCGATCCCGCGCTGCCAACGCTGTTCGGACACTGGACGTGGTGGCCGGGTGGTGTGCCGCAGCCGCAGAAAGAGAAACACGCCCCGCAGCCCGTTCGCGCACCGGCTGGCTGACGCGCAAACCTCATCGCCATGAAATGCGAGGGCACCGAACAGTTTCGGTGCCCTCGTATGTGGTTGCAGAGGCGCAGGTGGCCTATGTGGGTGATCTGAAGGACGTACTTGGGGGCGACATAATCCCGGCCCCCCCATTGGGAAACTTTGCGCCTCTGCTTACGCCAATCGACAGATTGTACGGTGAAAACGCGCTCCTGATTCTCGATCGATATGATGAAGTGGTTGTCCTGGGACTCTCACCCGAACACGCGCAGGACGCGGAAATCCTCATGGGACCACATGCAGCAGCAGCACCATACACCCTGCGTCTGCTGGATCCCGCACGCGCAGCGGAGCAACCCACGCCGACGCCGGTACCGGATCAGATGGCTGTGCTGGAAATTCCTTATACACAGCTCTCCCCCGAAACACTAGGTGCGGCTCAACCCAATATGGAAATGACCGTCTATGCAGTGCTGCTCGTGGATGATGCGAATGAGGCAGCGGATACGACTGCTGCACCGCGCACGCTTATTGTTCGAGCGGCACAGCACGTGACGGTGCTGCATAACGGACGCGATGCAGATGGTCATTCAGCACCCGTGGTAACGATTGTCGCACTGCCAGGTGACGCCAGCATGCTGCGCCATTACATCGATGCGGGCGCGCCGATGCTGCTTGTGCGCAGTTATCCCTGATTCACGGCCTGTACTTCCTCCGTGCGGCGCTCGTGGCGGATCTGACCGTCCACCAGAGTAAGCACCCGGTCACTCTGCTGTGCCAGGGCGAGGTCGTGCGTGACGATGACAATCGTCGTCCCGGCCTCGTCACGGATGCGGTGCAAAGACTCCAGCACCAACTGCCCAGACTCCGTGTCCAGATTCCCGGTGGGTTCGTCTGCCAGCAGCAGCGGTGGGTTATTCGCCAGCGCGCGGGCAATGGCCACACGCTGCTGCTGTCCCCCAGAAAGTTCCGCAGGGCGGTGGTTAAGCCGGTCGCCCAATCCCAGCAGGTTCAACAGCTCTTTGGCGCGCTTATTCGGCTGGAAGTGCGCGCGGCGCGCAAACTGAATGGGCAGCGCGACATTTTCGAGCGCCGTCAGTGTGGGAATGAGGTTGAAGAACTGGAAGATGAACCCGATTTTCTCGTTGCGGATTTCGGTGAGCTGGTCTTCGTGCATGCGCGTCACGTCAACGCCGTCAATTTCCACACGCCCGGCGCTGGGGGTGTCCAGTCCGCCGAGGATGCCGAGCAGGGTGCTCTTACCGCTGCCAGAGGGCCCCACAATCCCGACGATTTCCCCCGCGCGAATTTCCATGTTGACACCACGCAGCGCGTGGATCGTAATCTTACCAAGCTTCAGGTCACGTGTAACATTGTCGGTGCGGAGGACGATCTTGTCACTTCTTCCCACCGGCTGATGATGATTGTTGTTGGAAGACATTCGGGACTCCTGAAAGACAGTCTCACTCTTGTTGTCACGCGGCTACAACGGCCAGGGTTGCACCTGGCCGTTATCACTGTACCATCATTGTAAACCGCAGCGGGTGAGGTTTAACAGGATGCTCACTTCAACAACCGCAGCAGGGTTTGCAGGCCCAGGCTGCGGCTGAACCGGAAATCCACATACGGCAGGTAAGGGGCGAAACTGCGCGTGGACTGTTCATGGATAACGGGTACAACGATCTTCCCTAGCGCCATGAAATGCTGACCTTCCGTGACCAGATCCTCGTCTTCGCGCTGAGAGACCACCATCAGCATCAGGCCACAGGCCTTCATGGCATCGTCAATATCTTCTTCCCAATCTTCGCCGACATCCAGCATGTCGAACCAGGAGGTCAGCCCGTGTGTGCGCAGGTTCAGCGCCAGTTCAAGCGCAAAAAGCTCGTCGTGCCGCGCGTAGCTGATATAAATCCCTGCGTGCGCCGCCAGGCGAATATGGCGCGGCGTGGTCAGTTGCAGCAGCAGGTCGCGCAGGCGCGCATTGTTGGGATACTGCGCCAGCGCATGGTAAAGCACGGCACGACGTTCGGTGTCGGTGCGCGCACGCGCTGTCGTCGTGCGGGTGGTTGGGGTGGTCATGCGTCCTCAGATATATCGGCCAAACATAACATCGATAGCCGAAGTATACAGGACGCAAACCGATTCAAAACCTTAACGCTGGCTGGATTGGGAAATCTGTAACAAAACTGTGATCTTCGCCGGTCAGCCCACACCGGCGCACATCAGAAGCAGCCTTACCGACCTCTCGCGGAAACTTATGGACAACCCAAAACGAATACGCACAATCGTAGGGACTAGTACCTCAACAAGATGAGAATGCGGGGTGCAGGGGGCTTCGCTTCCTGCCGGGGTTAGGGGGGCAGCGCCCCTATACACGCCATGTGCGTTTCACCCTGCATCTTAAACTTGTCCTGGTACGAGGCCCGCCTCGTCCGCCCCGGACACCGCAGGCGTTGTCCCTACAAAATCCGGCGGATATAATTGGGTTGATCCATTAGCCGCGATTACGAGACTGCTGGTCAAGATCTTCAGCGAAACTGTCTGTGAATTCCCCGTCCTGCGTCAGCCGGACCAGCGCGTCAGGCTTCGCCTTCTCGTGAGCCGTCCCTGGCAGCGCCCCCTCGCGCCGGGACGACGCCTGCACAACGCTGCGCTCGCGCTCGAACTCGCGTTCCAGTGCGCGCTCTTCAGCTTCTCCCCCCAGAATACCGCTCAGGAAGACGCTCATGCCGTGAATGACGGTCGTAAAACCCACGATCCCGGCGACAAGCAGCGGGATATTTGCGTTGCTCAGAAATGCGGCAGCGCCTGGATCATCAATGACATGGATCAGCACAGCCTGCAGCGCTGGCCACCCCGCCAGCAGCGCGCCCACGCCAAACCAGGCACTCACGAAATGCTGGTAAAAGCTAAGACGGGCATTGAAGCGCCGTTCGACCTTCACCCGTACCTTGCGATACTCGCTGTCGTTGGCGATGTCCATCCAATGCTCACCATAACGGTTGGTCATGGCACGGTGGACCGCCTGGCGGCGCTGCTCATAACGCCGACCCGTATGATGGTATACGGCCAGACCATGCGAAATCAATCCACCCCCCCACGACAGCATGAGGATGAGGGCGAGGTTGAACACCGGCAGCGTCTCCAACCCCAGTTCACTGTTGAGTGAACTGCGGACGGCTTCGCCGATGGTGTTGTTGGTCACCAGCAGGACGAACGTCACAAACAGATACAACGTCAGGTGGATGAAAAATCCCCGCGCGCGTGCCAGGCGCTCGCGCACTCTGCGGCGCATCGAGGGTTCATCTGTGCTCCAGTCGCGCGCGATCAGTTTCGTCTTGCGCGCCTGGGTGCTGCCGCTGCGCCGACCGCTGCTGCTTGATCCGAACTCGTGCTCAATCCTGATACTGACATTGCCGGTGCCATCCTTGATCGACTCAATGACCTGCCCCTGCGTGACCTGATCGCGGATGTCGAAAATCGCTTCACGGAAGCGCTGCGCGATCTCCTGCAGCGTTTCTGAAGACAGAAAACGCGCGATGGGTTCCGGCGTGTTCAGCCCGGCTGGAAGCTGGATTGTGCCCTTTTCCCCAGCAGCCGGGATGACGGGTGCAGTGGGTTTCGGTTTCTGGGCTGGCACGCGCGGTGCCACAGGTGCGCCTCGGCTCGTGCTGAGATCAACGAGGCCGGAATCCAGTACAGCGCGCTCAAATGCGTCAGAGAGCGCGGTCGCTGTCAGATACCGATCCGCAGGATCTTTAGACAGCGCCTTCATAACGACCAGGCTCACCGCTTCGGGAATTTCAGGGTTGAGATCGGACGGCATAGGTGGCATGTCGTAAATGTGTTTGTGGACGATGATGTATGGCGTGTCGCCAGCAAAAGGCACACGTCCGACAACCAGTTCATACAGCACCACGCCCAACGAGTAGATGTCGGTGCGCGCGTCGAGATCAGTACCACCCTGTGCC
>CAZQIJ010000091.1:10313-12917 GCA_964592955.1 uncultured Anaerolineaceae bacterium | reverse complement strand
TCCAACGGTTCACACCCATGACGGTCCGACAAAATTGGTTTGGTGAACTACTAGGGCCATGACACGGATAACCATGCTGCTGCTGGCGCTGCTGCTGGCGGCTGGCGCGATACAGGCACAGGAAATCGATCTGCGTGAGGTGTGGGTCACGACGCAGGATTACAGCGTGCTGCGCCTGGGACCCGGGACGCACTGGGAACGGTTGACGGTGCTGCCCCCTGGCACAACCCTGCGCGCGACGGGGCGCACATTTGACGGGCGCTGGTTCCAGGTGGCTTATGACGGACCGCTTGCGCCGGATGCTTCGCACGAGGCCACGCTGGCGGACGGCAAAACGTATGGCTGGGTGGCTTACTGGCTCCTGGTGTGGACGGGCAACATCCTGGAGCTGCCGGTGGACGGCATCCCGACCGTGCTCACCGCGCGGCTTTCTGGCCAGACGATTATACTGCACCCGGACTCGTACTATTATGTGGGTGAGGTTGATCCTTCGCTGCGGGTGGAAGACACGGTTGATGTGCCCACCCAGGTTGAACTGACGGGACGCATTGGCACGGCAGGCCGGGGTTACTACTGGATACAGTTTGAGCTGAATGACCAGTACTACTGGACGGGAACATGGGAGCCAAACAGTACCCGGATTGCGTACTGGCGGCTGGCCGACGGCACCTATCTGTATATCTATGGGCGGCTGGTGACGCAGATGCGCGAGGAAATCTCCGAAACGTCTGCGACACTGTACGACATCGGCAGCCGCTGGCGGGCGCTGGAGGCTGGCCAGCCAACCACCTGCAACAACATCCCAGTGCGCGCCGCGCTGGATGATGACAACTTTCGCCCTGGTGACCTGGTCGCAGAACCGATATTTGCGCCGGTGCGCGCCGCGCTGGATGCCGCCGTTGCCAACGCCAACAGGGCCATCGCGGCTTTTGAGACGGCGTGCAGCACAGAGGGTGAACAGCGGTTCATAGGCCCGGAAGATGTGACCGCCGCGCTGGTGTTCGTGGCCGAAGCAGAGCGTCAGATCACTGTGGCGGGGCTGCTGCTGGCACCGTTAGAACGGCGCGACGCGGTTCTGGGCGGCTTCCAACCGGAACCTTAAGGCTGTTGCGTGAAAATCAACAATCACTTGCAGGGGCAGTGTCCCCGCCCCTGCAAAAGCCATGCATTCTCAACCTGGTGAGGCACTGGCCATTCCCCACAGGGGGGCGGCAGCGCGCGTTCAGAACGTGCTGCCGCCGCTGGGCGGTGGGGTGGGCGGATAAAGCGGGCCACGCACCAGCGGTTCACCCTGTTCGGCAGCCCCCTGCAGGGGTTCGGCCACGATTCCCATGTACTGGTACTGGCTGAGGACCAGCGGCGCACGCACGACCAGCGTACCGTCGCCATCGGCATTCACGGTGATGACGCCGGAGTCGGTGCGCGCGCCGTCGCGCCACAGCCATACCCGGTAGCGCATGGTCTCTGGCAGCGCTGGAAAGTCCTGCACACGTACCACCGCGACGGTTTCATCAGGATGGCACAGGACGACGGCCTGCGCGCTGCCGTTTTCACGGGTATCTGCCAGGGGAAAGGTCACCACATCTTCGCCAGCGAAGTGCGCCAGCAGTGCGCTTTGCGCGCCCACCAACGCTGTCAGGCGTGCGTTCTCGCGCAGCGCCAGCGCCAGCAGTCCCAGGCTGATGAGCACCAGCATGGCCGCCAACCCCAGGGGGAGGCGTGGCATGCGGGGTGCGGGCGGTGTGGCGGGGCGCGCGGCCTGCATCAGCGCGGCATGGAGGTGCGCGGGCGGCGCAACCTGGGGCACGGCCAGCGCCAGCGCATCACCCAGCGCGTGATAACTCGCAAGTTCTGCGGCAGCGTCCGGGCAGCGGGGCAGCACGGTTTCGACCCAGCGCTTCTCATCGGGATCAACCACACCCAGGCTGTAGGCCGGCAGCAGATCCTGAAGTTGTTCACACTCGGATAAATGGTTCTCGTTCATGTTCTCGCTAACAACACATCGCTATCTTCCAGAACGAATACGGACACCCTGTTGGATTTCTTCGTCGCGCGCATGGTCGCCAGGACGACCCTTCAGGGCTGATTTTGCCCTTCCTGCAAGAGCGTTCGCAACTTCTGCAAACCGAGACGCACGCGTGTTTTGACCGTGCCAAGCGGCAGACCGAGCTTTTCGGACAGCTCGCGGTGGGTAAGGCCCTGAAAGAACGCGAGTTCAATGGCCTCGACCTGTTCGGGCGGGAGCTGGCTTAGCAGGGCGCGCATCGTGTGATGGTTTGGCAGCGCGGCGAAAACGCCGTCGTCCTGCGGTGCGGCCACGGCTTCATAGTGCTCGTCCAGGGCGTGCGCAGGCAGGTGCCGCCGCTCTGCACGCAGATGGTCTATGGCAGTATAGCGCGCGATGGTGAGCAGCCAGCTTAAGAATTTACCTTTGGAGCGATCCCAGCGCGCAGCCTGCCGCCAGACTTTCAGAAACGTATCCTGAGTCGCTTCTTCCGCAAGCGCAGCTTCCCCAAGCACACGGTACGCGAGGCTGTAGACCAGCCTGCCATAACGCATGTAGAGGTCTGAGAGGGCGGAATCGTCCTGCTGCTCGATTCGCCG
>CAZQIJ010000091.1:0-10303 GCA_964592955.1 uncultured Anaerolineaceae bacterium | reverse complement strand
CAGGTCGTAATCATCAAGCGAGATAGGCTCGGTCATCTTGACTGCTTTCAGTAACCGTTGCGGTGCCAGTATAGCATGCAGCGGATAAGCAAATGATGAGAAGCTCTGGCAGAAGAAATCCGGCAGGCGGTGTGCGCGCGATCTATGGCTGTACACGTGTGCAAGACATTTATCCTGATCCGTCTGTAAGGAGTATGCCCGTGAAAAACTTCTCTCGTCTTGTGGTGTTTGTGGCGCTGATGCTGCTGGCGCTGCCCGTGCTGGCGCAGGACGCCACCGAAGAAGCAGAACTGACCGCCCTGGTGAACATTGGCAGCAGCGACATGCTGGAGTCGTTCCTGGTAGGGCCAGAAGGCTTTACCCTCTACACGTTCGCCAACGACGCGCCGAATACCAGCAACTGTGTTGACCAATGTGCCGCAAACTGGCCGCCATTCACGGTGGAAAGCGCCGACGCGCTGACGGCTGCCGAAGGCATTCCCGGCACGCTGGGGAGCATCGAGCGCGCCGATGGCACGCTTCAGGTCACGTACAACGGCATGCCGCTGTACTACTGGGTCAACGACGCAGCCCCCGGCGATATGACCGGTGATGGCGTGCGCGGCGTATGGTCGATTGTGGAACCGGCTCACCTGGGGCTGGGTATGAATGCCGACCTGGGGCGCTATCTGGTGGGTCCCAACGGTATGACGCTGTACCTGTTCACGAACGATGAAGCCGGTGTGAGCAACTGCGCTGGCCAGTGCGCCGAAAACTGGCCGCCGTTTGTGGTGGAGTCGCTGGACGACGTGGTTGTGTCGCGCGATCTGGCCGGTGAAGTGAGCACGGTCGAACGCGAAGACGGGACGCTGCAGGTGGCCTACAACGGGATGCCGCTCTACTACTTCGTTAACGATCAGGCGGTGGGTGATGTGACCGGCCAGGGTGCTGGTGACGTGTGGTATATCGTCAACCCTGAGACGGTGGCAGTGGGTGGCAACGATGAACTCGGCAGCTTCGTGGTGGGGCCGCGCGGCTACACGCTTTATATCTTCACCAACGACGAAGCCGGTGTGAGCAACTGCGTTGACCAGTGCGCCGAAAACTGGCCGCCGTTCACCGTGCTCGCCAGCGATGTGCTGGTGGCGGGTGCGGGAATCGGTGGCGAACTGGGCACCATCGAACGCGCAGACGGCAGCCTGCAGGTCACGCTGGACGGCATGCCGCTGTACTACTTCGTCACCGACACGGCGGTGGGCGATGCGACCGGTGAAGGTGCCGGTGATGTGTGGTTTGTTATCCCGGTAGAAGAATAACGCGCAGGGTTTGACCTGGGACAGAGGTGGTGATGACCGCCTCTGTCCTATTTATTCATAATTTCTGCATAATATCTCCATAATCTCAACGTATCTTGGCTTAACCTGAGCTGCCGCCTGTGTTATAATTTTCTGCAACACGAAAGCGAAGGTTGCAGGTATGTTAAACGATACAGCTATCCAACAGGCCGCTGAATGTTTGCGTGGGATCAAGCGGGTGGCGGTACTTACGGGCGCGGGGGTCAGCGCAGAATCCGGGGTGCCCACCTTCCGCGATGCGATCAGCGGGTTGTGGGAGCGCTACGATCCTCACCAACTGGCCACTGCCCACGCGTTTAAACAGGCTCCGAAGCTGGTTTGGGACTGGTACGAGTACCGGCGCGGACTGGTGCGCGCAGCCCATCCCAATGGTGGCCACTATGCGCTGGCCGCGCTTGAACAGCGTGTGGAGCAGTTCACGCTTATTACCCAGAATGTAGATGCGCTGCACGAGCAGGCTGGCAGCCGCAACGTGCTTCACCTTCACGGCAGCATCGCAGAGAGCAAGTGCTTTTTTGACTGCCAGGGTGATCCTACGCTGGTTGATGTTTCCCGGCTGAGCTGGGATACCACCAGCGGCCCACCGCCGTGCCCACACTGCGGGCGCTGGGTGCGGCCTAACGTGGTGTGGTTCGGGGAGTTTCTGCCGGTGGGTGTGCTGAATGATGCCAAGATCGCCAGCGCAGGCTGCCAGGTGATGCTCGTCGTTGGCACATCCGGGCTGGTGGAACCGGCGGCCTCGCTGCCGCTGCTGGCGCGCCAGCGCGGGGCGCAGGTTATTGAGGTCAATCCCCAGCATACCCCCATTACCGACATCGCGCATATTCACCTCCAGGGCACGTCCGGCCAAACGCTGCCGCGCCTGGTCGATGCGCTGATCCATGCGTAGGAAATGGCGCGCGGTTGGCGTGCTGCTGGCGGCGCTGCTGTTGTGGCAGGTCAGCCTACCGGCACGCACCCAGGGGCACACTGGCGCGATGGTTGTGCTGGTGCAGCAGATCGATGCTGTCGCCACGCGCCTCATCTTTGTGGATGTGGTGAGTGGGGCAGAAACCCAGCTCGAAACCTATGGGGAACGGTACACGATTCTGGCGGCAGCGCGCGCGGTGATGTTTTACGAGCCTGTGCTGCGGCAGGTCATGGTCGCGCATTCGGATGGCAGGCTGGAAGCGCATCCCTTTATCCAGATGGATTCTGGTGCGCGGCGCGCCGATTGGGTCATTGCGGCAGATGCCAGCGCCATCGCCTGGACGATCACACGCGCGGATGCGAGCGGGCAGCTCGTCACACGCACGCAGATAGCCGCTATGGATGGCAGCGGCGCGCGCGAGGTGCTGGTGGATGGCCCGCGCGATGGGCTGCGTGCCTACCCGGTAGCCTTCAGTTCTGACCACGCACAGCTCTACATGGATTACCAGCCGGACGGCATGGAAACGCTGGTGCCCTACCCGCAGTATGCAGGGCTGTTTGCCGTTGACCTGACGGCTGCGCCCCCTGCCGTACCTGAATTTCTTCCCGATGAACCCGGCGATTTCACGGGGGCGGGCTTTGGGGCCGGATACTTCCTGCGCCTGGCGCTCACCAACGATCTCAGCGGGTTTGATGTCCGCGTCTATCACCTGGCGACCGGGTTCAATACGGTGATACCGGCGCTGCGCCTGCGGGGGTATACCCAGGCCGGCGATATCCTGGTTGCACCGAACGGCAAATATGCGGTCTATGCGCTGTCGCAGATCACGGCCTTCGGCGCTGCCACGCAATCTGTGCAAACCGTGTTCATGCTGGTTGATCTGGTCACGATGACCCAGAGCGAGCTTACTGATCCGATCACGACGTTTGTGCGGCCCACCGCCTGGACAGAAGATAACAGCGCGATTATTTTCACCAGCCCACAAACCGACGGCACATGGAAAGTCAACCTGCGGGATGGGCGGTTGCAGAAAATCGCAGAGCTGGCCTATATTGGAGTTCTGCCATGACACAATCCCCGCGCCTGAAGGCGACGATTTCTTTTTCTACCGTAGACGCGCCTGCGAAGGGCAGGCTTCATCTTAGGCTGTACCAGACAAAAAACCAGCCCCCGATTCAGGCGGGCGGGGACAGTGCCCCGCCCCTACACGTGATTGACTATTTTCTTGGAATAGCCTTATGGCTTTTGTGGGTTACGGTTACGGGCGCTGCGGTCGCACACAGATGCCGGTGTGTGTGTTACAATGTGAAGTGGAGTCGCAGACGGAGTATTACATTTCGTACCGCGAACAGCGCGATCATTGCACAGATATTCCTTCAACGCGAGTACGCCACATTTCCCCATGCCTGAAGGCGGGGGGCGTTTGGCGCTTTTCTGATAAAGTCAGGCAGGTTCGCTTGCTCAGAAACGGCAGGCGCGTGTAGAATCGCTGAGTAGACATTTCGCACATGAATGACCAGTCTTTAGATGAAACGTCACAGTCGGAACAGCGCAAGGCGAAGTATGGCCCGGTGGCAGAACACCTGCGTGAGCTGTATGGGGAGATCACCTGGCAGCCCGGTTACGGGGCAATGGACGAGCTGGTAAGCTGCATTCTGAGCCAGAACACCAACGACAACAACCGCGATAAGGCGTTCTATGCGCTCAAGGAACGCTATCCTGTTTGGGAAGATGTGATCGCGGCACCGGTTGAGGAAGTGATTGATGTGCTGCGGCCTGCCGGGCTGGCAAACCAGAAAGCGCCGCGCATCCAGAACGTGCTGCGCAGAATTCTGGAAGAACGCGGCGCGTTTGACATCGACTTTCTGCGCGATATGCCGCTGGAGCAGGCGCGCAGTTGGCTAACGGGATTTGAGGGGGTGGGCCCGAAGACAGCAGCCATCGTGCTGTGTTTCTCGTTTAATATGCCAGCGTTCCCGGTCGATACGCATGTTCACCGCGTCAGCACGCGCATCGGGTTTATCCCACAGACCTCTGCCGACAAAGCACACGGGCTGATGGAGCGCATCGTGCCACCGGAAGACCGTTATGCCTTTCACATCCATTTGATCAGTCATGGGCGGGCAATCTGCAAAGCACAGCGTCCGCTGTGCGAGCGCTGCCCCCTGACCGCACACTGCGATTATTATAGATCGGTACAGGGAAGCAACAATGACAGACCACAATAAACCTGCGGTCACAGACATGGAGCTGGCCAACATGCGGCAGAATATCAATCTGCTGCGCAGCCAGATGCGAGCCGGTCGGCTGGATCAGGAGTTTCTGGCGCGGCAGATTGAAAAGCTGGGTGGATTGCTGGAACGGGTGGAAGGAGAGCGGCAGGAGAGCAAGAAATATGGCCGCTTTGAAGCCCTCTACAACGTGAGCCGTGCGCTGGGATCGTCGCTCGACCTTCAGGTGGTGCTCGACCAGGTTATGGACGCGATCATCAAGCTGACGACGGCAGAGCGCGGTTTCCTGATGCTTCAGGATGACGATGGCCGCCTGAATGTGAAGGCGGCGCGCAACTTCGACCAGCAGACGCTTTCCAGCGAGAATTTCAACTACAGCCGGACGGTGGCCAACCAGGTGCTGGACAGCGGCACGGCGATCCTGACGACCAACGCAGCAGAAGATCCGCGCTTCGCAGGGCAGGCCAGCATCGTCGCGCAGTCGCTGCGCAGCATCATGGCGACGCCGCTGCGGGCACGCGGTCAGGTGATTGGCGTGGCCTATGTGGACAGCCGCGCGCTGGCCGGGCTGTTTAAAAACGAAGACCTGGCCGCGCTGGACGCGCTTTCCAGCCAGGCCGCCATCGCCATCGATAACGCGCTGCTGTTCAACGCCACAGACGCACAGCTTGCCATGCGCGTGGAGGAACTGCGCCAGCTTCGCCGCATCGACCTGCTGCTGAATGAAACGCTTGACCCGGACAAAGCCATGCAGTACACGCTGGAATGGGCGTGCCGCCTGGCCAATGTCGCGGTGGGGCATCTGGCACTGGTGGAAGGCAGCCCGGCCCAGTTGAATGTGCGCCACCATTACGGGGATAACGGCGCAGCGCTTACGGACATCGAACAGCACTATCACGATGCGGTATTTGAAGTCATCAGTACCGGGCGAGCGCTGAGCGCCGATGGCAGCGCCCAGGAAAGCGTGCTGATTGTCCCCATCCGCCGGGAACAGGAAGTGATAGGCGTGGTGGTGCTGCGCCGGGACAGCGCCATGCCGTTCACTGTAGAACAACAGGATCTGGTGGAGCGCGTTGTGGCACGTGCGGCCATCGCCATCGAAAACGCGCGGTTGTATGCAGCGGTACAGGCTGCGGACATGGCCAAGAGCGAGTTCGTTGGCATTGTGGCGCATGACCTCAAAGCCCCCATGAACGGGATCGGCGGCTATTCAGAACTGCTGTTGATGCAGGGCGGCCTGACGGAGAAACAGACCGATTACCTGCGCAAAATCAAAGATACCGTGCGCCGCATGGAAATTCTGGTGAGTGACCTGGCGGACATCAGCCGCATTGAAAGCGGGCACTTCTTCATGGAGCAGGATGAGGTGGTGGTGGCGGAGGTGCTGCAGGCCGTGAAGGATGGTACCATGCCCCAGATTGAGGAACGCCAGCACACCTACCGTGAAGTGGTGGACCCGGATCTGCCAGCGATCACGGGCGATTATTACCGGCTGATTCAGGTGCTGACGAACCTGGTGAGCAACGCCTACAAATATACGCCCAATGGCGGGACGATTACGCTGGAAGTCACGCGGGAGAACGACCATTTGCGCTTCAGCGTGAGCGATACCGGGATCGGCCTGACCCCGGAAGGGATCGCCATGCTGGGGACGAAATTCTGGCGGGCAGAAGATCGCTATACCCGGTCACAGCCGGGCACCGGGCTGGGGTTTGCCATCACGCGCCATCTGGTTGAACAGATGGGCAGCGAGATTGAAATCGAAAGTGAAGTTGGTGTGGGCAGCAGATTTTCGTTTACCGCGCCCGTTGCCAGGTAACTGGTGTGGGGCGAACCCTGAGACTGTGAGACGTCTGTGCATTTGTTTTTGTCTCCTCACCCGGATGATGCAGTGTTAAGTTGTGGCGGTACGCTGGCAGGGCTGCACCGGCTGGCACAGCGTACCGTGATTCTGACGGTCATGGCGGGCGATCCACCGGTGCCGCCGCCAAACTCGCCGCTCGTGCGGGAGCTTCATGCGCGCTGGGATGCCGGGGTGAACCCGATGGCGACGCGGCGCGCGGAGGACGCCAAAGCCGCCGCCGCGCTCCATGCGAGGGTGGTTCATGCGCCGCTTCTGGATTGCATTTACCGCGCTGCGGAACGGGCAGCGGCTGACGCGGGAGGCGTGGCGCTGTACCCGACCGGGGAGGCGATATTCGGCAGCATTCATCCGCAAGACGAAGCGCCAGCGCTGCTGAAAGGGCTGCGGCTTGATACACTGCCGGGGCTGGAGACTGTGGCAGAGGTCACCCACATTTATGCGCCGCTGGCGGTGGGAAACCATGTTGATCACCAGCTCGTCCGCGACTGGGCGCAGCATGATGTGGCGCGGCGTTACCCCACTGCCGAGCTGCGCTTTTACGAAGATTACCCGTATGCGGAAGACGCGGAAGCAGTCGTTGGGGCACGGGCGGGCATTGCCGGTGAACTTCATCCTGTGGAACTGGTGATGCGCGAAGATGATGTTTCGATTAAACTATCAGCGTTGAGGGCGTATCATTCGCAGATCAGCAGCTTCTGGCACGATCCTGATGACATGGATACGCGTATCCGTACCTTTATGACCAGAACCGGCGGCGGAATAATGGCAGAGCGCTGCTGGCGGGTCAGCGTCCCTGGCTGAGGCCGGGCGCTGGCAGCCCTGGCGACCCATCCCAACCGGTGGCAGACTCCGTTAGGCGCGCATGGACAGGCATCTCGGGGTGACGTTCCAGCCCCGAACAGTGGGATGAACGATTAAACAGGGTGTGGGTATGCGTGCGCGTCACTGTACCTCACTGCACAAATCTGACGGCTACACCAAAGAGAAAGGAGAAGTCTCAGCTTCATCCCCTGGCCGAAGCTCAGGGGTATCGCTGAGTAATTTTATGACAGATAACAATGGACTGGAACAGGCGAACGTCCAGCTTAACGAACTCATCCAGATGGCGAAAAGCGGCGCGCTGATTCCGGTTCGTCTGCCCAGACAACTGGAGGCGATTGCGACGCTGCTGGAAGAGGCCAAGAGCGCGCAGCATGCGCCTAAGCCGCCAGAGGGTGCGGCACTCGATACGCAGCAGGTGCTGCACGAGAACGCCGAGTTTTTTAAGACGGCCATTCATGAACTGCGCACGCCCATGACCAGCATTCGCGGCTACGCGGATATGCTCAGCAATCCGGCAATGGTGGGTGAACTGAGCGACATGCAGAAACAACTGCTGCAGGTGATTCGCACCAACAGCAAACGCATGGAAAGCCTGCTTTCGGACATGAGCTATATCAACAAGGTGCGCGCCGGTATTCTGAGCGTAAACGCCAAGATTGACATGTTCAAGAATATCGCCATGATCGTTCAGAAGAAGATGGAACCGGTGGCCGAAGAACTGAAGCGCACCCTGGAATTTGATATTCCTGCAGGGCTGCCTGTACTGAACACCGACGCCGACCTGCTGTCTCAGGCGATGATCAAGCTCGTGGAAAACAGTTTGCGCTACTCTGCCGAGGACACTGGAAAAGCGACGGTGCGCGGCGCTGCCGATGGCAATACGCTGGTCATCACGATTGAGGATAACGGGATTGGCATGTCTGCCGAAGAGTTGGCGAAGCTGGGTACGCTGTACTATCGCTCGGATAACGATATCGTCCGCAGCTATAAGGGCAGCGGGCTGGGTGTGCCGATTGCCTATGGGTTGATTAAGGCGCTGGAGGGTACGATAAGCGTGACGAGCACACAGGGCCAGGGGACGACATTCACGATCCGACTGCCGGGAATGTCTTAATCAGCTAACGCATTTTTTACTTTACACGAAGATCAATTCGTGCTACCCTTGCTGGCAGTAGAGCAGCAGGAATTAGCCCCTAACCGACACAGCGCCGCGCGTCTGTGTCTTTTGTACTTTGGCTCTATTCTTGAGGACAACAAGGAGTTTTCGATGGTGGATCAACCACAATACCTCACGCCCGAAGGCCTGGTCGCGCTGGAGAAGCGGTTAAAGGATTTAAAGGAACTTCGCCGACCGCAGGTGGCAGAACGTTTGCGGCAGGCCATGGAAGAAGGCGGTGACCTGAGCGAGAATGCCGAATACGAAGACGCCAAGAACGAACAGGCGTTTATCGAAGGCGAAATCGCGCGCCTTGAGGCCATCGTCAGCAGTGCCCAGATCATCGAAAACACCGGCAAGAGCGACCAGGTGGTCGTGGGTTCGCACGTGACGGTGGTTGAACAGGGCACGAAAGAGCAGGAAGTGTATCACCTTGTGGGGTCGGCAGAGGCCAACCCGCGCGAAGGAAAGATTTCGACAGAAAGCCCACTGGGCAAGGCGCTGATCGGCGCGCGTGTGGGGCAGAAAGTTGCGGTAAAGGCCCCAGACGGTGAACTGATCTTCACCATCAAGAAGATCAGTTGATACACGCGCGATGTGGCAGCCGAACAAACTGGAACAGGAACGTCTCGAAAAGGCCGAAAAGCTTAAAGCGCTCGGCATAGCCCTGTACCCGCGCCGGGTGGAGCGCACCCACACCACCCGGCAGGCGATAGAAGCCTTCACCACGGCTGAGGCTGTGGCGGATGGCGCACCGACTGCAGAAATCCCAGTGACGGTGTGCGGGCGCATCCGCCGCGCCAATGTGAAGGGCAAAGTGTCGTTCATGCACATCGAAGATGAAAAAGGGCGGTTGCAGCTTTTTCTGCGCATCAACGACATGGACGAAACCCTTTACAACGCGGTTAAGGATAAGCTGATCGACACTGACGATTTTGTGCAGGCCAGCGGCGTGATGATGCGCACGCAGGCGGGTGAAATCAGCGTGCGGGTCAGTGACCTGCGGCTGCTGAGCAAATCCCTTAGCCCGCTGCCGGTGATTAAGCAGCGCGAACTGGAAGACGGCACGATCGTCGAATATGGCGAGTTCAAGGATGTGGAGGCGCGCTACCGCCAGCGCTATGCAGACCTTGCGGTGAACCACGACGTGCGCGAAGTCTTCGTCAAGCGCGCAAAGGTCATCAGCGCCATGCGCCGCTTTCTGGATAACGAAGGGTTCCTGGAGGTAGAGACGCCCATCCTCCAGCCGATTTATGGCGGTGCGGCGGCGCGCCCGTTCACGACACACCACAACCAGCTCGACCAGCAGCTCTTTCTGCGCATCAGCTTTGAGCTGTACCTGAAGCGCCTGCTGGTCGGCGGATTAGACGCGGTGTATGAGATTGGGCGCGATTTCCGCAACGAAGGCGTGAGCTTCAAGCACAACCCGGAATTCACGCAGATGGAGTTCTACAAGGCCTATACCGACTATAACGGGGTCATGGACATCGTGGAGCGGATGGTGGCCAGCATCGCGCAGGAGGTCAACGGCGGGACGACCGTCAGCGTTCAGGGGAGCGAGATTGAGTTTAAGCCGCCCTGGAAGCGGATTCGGCTGCGGGACGCGATCCGGCAGTTTGCCGAGATCGATTATATGGAGCACCAGGACGCTGCTTCGCTGGAGGCAGCCATCCGCGCCAACGGAGACCAGATCGCGCCAAACCAGAGCTGGGGTCGGTTGGTGGATCATCTGCTGAGCAAGTATGTGGAACCGCAGCTCGTTCAGCCCACGTTCCTGACGGATTACCCGCGCGATATTTCGCCATTCGCCAAGCGCGTTGAGTATGACGACTTTCACGTGGAACGGTTTGAGGTGTTCACGGCGGGCATGGAACTGGGAAACGCTTTCACCGAACTTAACGATCCGCTGGACCAGGAGCAGCGTTTTCTGGATATGGCGCGGTTGTATAAGGCGGATGACGACGAGGCCGCGCCGCTGGACGAAGA
>CAZQIJ010000090.1:0-12945 GCA_964592955.1 uncultured Anaerolineaceae bacterium | reverse complement strand
CGGTAAAGGCGATGAAGCGCGTTTTGGGATGCTCGACCATGTGCGCGCCTACAGTTGACCCCGGCCCGGTGATGAAGTTCAGCACGCCATCCGGCAGCCCCTGATCCCAGAAAAGTTCCGCAATCTTCCACGCGATGAGCGGGCTTTGTCCTGCTGGCTTAAAGATGACTGCGTTCCCGGCCACCACTGCCGCGCTCATCATGCCCGTAGGGATGGCGCATGGGAAGTTCCAGGGCGGGATGATAAGCCCGACGCCCAGCGGAATGTAGTGCAGCCGAAGCTGTTCGCCTTCATAGGGCACCAGCAGATGACTGCTGTCTGAAAGGCGGATCATCTGGCGGGCGTAATACTCAAGAAAGTCGATAGCCTCGGCGGTATCGGCGTCGGCCTCTGCCCAGCTTTTGCCCACCTCCAGCACCATCGTGGCGCTGAACTCGTGCTTGCGGCGGCGCATTTCGGCAGCGGCGTTAATCAGATACTGCGCGCGTTCTTCTGCCGGAACATAACGCCAGTGTTCGAAGGCACGGACGGCAGCCTCCATCGCCATTTCAGCATGTTCGATGGTCGCATCCGGGAAGTAGCCGACGGCTTCTGCGGGTCGCGCCGGGTTGGTGGACGGATGGTTGCTTTCCAGCATCATGCGCTGCCCGCCGATCACCATCGGATAGGTGCGGCCAACTTCCTGCTGCACTTTCTCTAACGCCGCACGGAAAGCGGTGACGTTCTCTGGCACAGAAAAATCTGTAAGTGGTTCGTTCTTAAATGGGGGATGCACAGAACTGCTCCTCTTAGGTAACTTAAACAACTGCGTTTGTGAAAATTGTACCACGCAACCCTACCCCGGCACAGTGAGGAGCGGCAGCAGAACCACGCGGTTCGTCATGGCGGCGGGGGCATTTTTACCGTGTTGGCCGTTGCTCTGCGCGCCGCAACTGCGGGCAGCATTCTGCGCTCGCATCTATAATGGTAGCAGGCTGCACGACTCTTGCCCGACTTGACCGCCGAGTGTTCAGGAGGCCCCATGAACGCGCGAAAACCACCGTATATGCCCGAAGTGGATGAACCCGAAAACCTCGAAAAGGTCTTCGTAAGCGCACGCCAGGTGGCTGCGAAGAAAGCCGACAGCGGCGCGCGCCAGGTGGTGCTCGTCACGCCGGGGCGGCTGCTGCTGATGCTGGAATGTCCCCTGAGGATGGACCGGGGGCCAGTGCAGGAGCTGGAGCAGTTTATGCCCCTGCCTGCGCGCAGGATCTCCGTCATCGCCTTTACCGAGCTTCAGCAGATCGGCACATCGGTCAGGAGTGTGGCCCAGGTCATTCCGTTTCTGGGGTATGTGCTGGGGATGAGCTACATCGGCCACAACGTCATCATCTTCGAAGGGCACCGGACGGCGCTGAAGGTCGGCTGCAAGGAAGCGGATGTGCTGATTGTGGATGAAGCGATGGCTGGCTTTCTCGACCCGGACTGGCAGGCGCAGGCCTTCAGTGTGATGACAGAAAACAGCCGCATCCTGATCTTTGGGCGTGATCGCAAAATCGTGACGCATCAACGGCCAACTGCTGCCCCACAGGCCAGCCCGGCGCAGCAGGGGGGGACTGCCTCAAATTCCGACGCCATCTTCCAGCAGGCGATGGCTGCGATGAAGGCCGAGCAGTGGGGAAATGTGCTCACGCTGCTTACCGAGGCCATCCGCATAGACCCAACCCAATTCGACAGCTTCTTCTACCGCGGGGTGGCCAATGCCAAAGCAGGCAAATATGCCCGGGCCTTCGAGGATTACGATCAGGCCATTGTGTTGAATCCCGGTGAGGCAGAGCTGTATGCTGAGCGTGGCAGCCTGAACCTGAAGCTTGGCAACCTGAACCAGGCCGCCGAAGATTACGGGCAGGCCATCCAGCGCAGCCCTGGCAGCCCTAAATTCTACCTGGCGCGCGCGCGCGTTTATGAGAAAGACAAGGCGTATGATCGCGCGCTTGCCGATTATGACGCGGCCATCAGGCTGGATCCCAGACACGTCGCGGCCTACACTGACCGCGGCCTGGCGCTGGCAGCTAAAGGGGATCACAAAGCGGCTGTGGAGAGCTTTTCGCGCTCGCTTAAGCTGGACCCGAACTTCGCCTTTGCCTATTCGTTCCGCGCAGAAAGTTACGCTGCGCTGGGGAATTTCCGCGAGGCGGTGGCCGATATGGAGCGCTACATCCAATCCGGGCTGCCCAACCGTACTGGGTCTCGCAGGCAGGCGGAAGACCGCCTGAAAACGCTGAAGGATCTGGCGCGGCGCAACCGGCGGTGATCGCAGCGCGCCGTGCGCGGTGAGGGCGCGCAGGGGCGTTAGGGGGTAGGGCGCTGCCACCCTGCCCCCACACACCGCAGTCCTGCTGATGTGCTAACTGGCTGTGTCCTGAATCAGCCCGATGATGTTTCCGTTGGTGTCCCGCACCGAAGTAATGAGCCTGCCGCCGCCCACGTCCTTCACATCCTGCACGCTTTCTGCGCCAGCGTCCAGCAGTTTCTGCAGGCTGGCTTTGATGTCTGCAACATGATAGTAGGCAGTCATGCCTGCCTCGTGCGTGTTGGGATCGAGGCCGATGTCCTGGTTGCCAACCTTGAAGCCCACGTAATACGGCGAGTCTGTTTCAGGTGCGACTCCCAGCAGTTCTATGAACTGCGCTTTGGCTGCGGCGAGGTCTTTCACGGGATAGATAATGGTCTGGATACCCTGGTTCATGCTCAATTTTCCTCTTATGCTATCGGTATCGGATCGTGCGCCGGGTGCTGGACGGCTGCGCCTGCTGCGGTGTGCCCGTCTGATAGGTTGACGAAGCCCGATGCAGAAATGTGACAAACTGATCGCCATCCCGTTCAAAACACCAGCAGCGCTGGCAGCCTGCTGCACGGATTTGTCACATCCTGCCGGTTTCAAACGTCAGTGAGAGTAATGACACAATGGGGAACATGCGTAATATGGAAAACTATGATGGGTTGGCAGAGCAGTTTGAGGCGCACCGCGGTCACCTGCAGGCGGTGGCCTACCGCATGCTTGGCTCGCTGAGCGAGTCTGAAGACGCGGTGCAGGCGGCGTGGCTCAAAATCAGCCGTGCCGACTTAAGCAAGGTCGAGAACCTGGGCGGTTGGATGACCACCATCGTCTCGCGGGTGTGCCTGGATCTGCTGCGTTCGCGCAAGTCCCGCCGCGAAGCGCCGCCGCAGGACTCGCCCGACCTCGACGAGATCAGCAGCCGCGCGGAAGAAACCGACCCAGAGCGTGAAGCGCAGTTGGCAGACGCGGTTGGCCTGGCGCTGATGGTCGTGCTGGATACGCTGACCCCAGACGAGCGCCTGGCGTTCGTGCTGCACGATGTATTCGGCATGCCTTTTGACGCTATCGCGCCGATTGTGGGGCGAACCTCCACAACAACCCGGCAGATTGCCAGCCGCGCGCGCCGACGGGTTCGCGGCGCAGCAGTGGTCCCCAGCGCCGAACTGGATCGCCAGCGCGAAGTCATCAGCGCCTTCCTTGCGGCGGCGCGCACCGGTGACTTTGACGCGCTGCTGGCGGTGCTCGACCCCGAAGTCGTGCTGCGCAGCGATGCCGGGGCGACGCCCGTCAGCAAAGGTTTTGAGGTACACGGCGCGCAGCGCGTGGCGAAGCTGTATGAGCGGCAGGCAGGCGCGCACGGCCTGCGCCCCGCGCTGGTGAACGGCACGGCAGGCCTTATCATCGCGCCGCGTGGGCAGCTCCTGCTCGTCATCACGCTCGGCTTTAAGGACGGGAAAATCGCCACGATTGATGCAGTTTCTGACCCGGAACGCCTTGCCACGATCAGGCTGGCGGTGCTGGAACACTGACCGGCATTCTGCACAGGGCTGTGTGGCCAACCGCGAAGGATCCGGCCACCGGGGCGCAAAGCGGCGCAGCAATCGGATTGACTAAAAACCGCAGCTAAAAAAGGAGGGTATATGAATTTTTCCTGGCAGGATTTTGCAGACGCCGCGCCTGAACTGGCGGCATTTGGCGTGCTGCGCTTCATGGCAGGGCCGGCCTACCTGGCGACCGTCCGCCCGGATGGGCTGCCGCGCGTTCATCCGGTCACGCCGATTATCGCCGCGGGGCATCTGCTCCTGTTCATGGAGCCGACTTCGCCCAAAGGCAAGGACTTGCAGCGCGGTTCCGGTTATGCGCTGCACTGCGGGGTTGCAGATAACAATGGCGGTGAAGGGGAGTTCAGCGTCACCGGGCATGCACTGCTGGTAAGCGCTGAGGCGCTGCGCGAGCTGGCGGCCCGCTATGGCTACCCGCCCAGGGACAGCTACATTCTGTTTGAACTCAGCGTCGAAAGCGCATTTTCGACGACTTATCCGGGCGGCGGGCCGCCTCTACGAAACCGATGGAAGGTTGAAGGCAGCGGCACGAACGCCTAGCGGCATAAACGATGCCAACGAAAGCAGCCGCCTGAAGTCCCTGAATCCCGCTCCCAGTCGCGGTCGGGAGCGGGATTCAGGGTGTGGGTGACTTTGCGTCAACGTCGATGGCTGAGGCGATGACCCTGCCGCCGCAGCGGGCGAACATCACTGGCGCGTCAGGCAGGCAGGGTAGAGGCCAGCGTCAGCGACTGGATATAGCGCCGCGTCTCTTTGATGGGCATCTGGCGCGGCAGGTGCTGCACCCTGGCCTGCTCTGCCAGCGCGGTGGACTCCGGCGCGTCCGAGAGGACAATCACCGGGATGGCGTGCAGCGCTCTGTCTGCCCGGATGATGCGCGCCGTAACCCAACCGTTGTAGGAGAGCGTGTTGGCCGCGTCAATGTAGATCGCCAGCGGCGTAAGCGCCCGCGCCAGCCGCACGCCTTCGTAACTGTCCGCGGCGCGGATGACCTCGAGATCCAGATACATGCAGCTCACACGCAGCATGGTATACGTTGTTTCGTCGTCGCCTATGAAAAGTATATTTGGTTTCATGTGCCCTCTAAAGCTCCAACCACTTTCTGCATCCTGCCACCCTGTAACGCGGCAGCAGATCTGCCTCATTAGACATTACGATAATTATAAAGACGTGAGGGTGAGGCTAGAGATTGGCGGAAACCAGGCGGCACACGGCTTTTGCAGGCAGCCGCTGCTGCTGCTACACTTGCCGCGTTTGAAGGCTGATCAGAAAGGCGGTGAACCGAATGCGGCGCGGTGTGGATTACATCGGTGTGGGGGTGGGCGCGCTGATTATTGACGACACGGGGCGGCTTTTTCTCTCCCGGCGCGGGCCACAGGCCAGGAACGAGCGCGGCTTGTGGGAATTTCCGGGCGGCGGGGTCGAATTTGGCGAGACGCTGGCAGACGCCCTCAAACGCGAAATCCGCGAGGAATATGGGATCGAGATCGTGGTCGGCGCGCTGCTGGACGTGGTGGATCATATCCTGCCGGAAGAAGGCCAGCACTGGGTTTCGCCCACCTTTCTCTGCCGGATCGCCGCTGGCGAACCGCACATTCTGGAGCCGGAAAAATGCGCCGGGATCGGCTGGTTTGCGGTGGATGCAGTGCCGCCAGACCTCACGCAGATCACGCGCCTGAACCTTGAACACTACCTGAATATGATATAAAGCGATAGGAGAACGGCCATGCGCATTGCAGATCTGAACTGGATGCAGGTGGAAGATTACCTGCGCAGCGATGACCGCTGTGTGCTGCCTGTGGGCAGTACGGAGCAGCACGCCTACCTGAGCCTGTGTACAGACAACACGCTGGCGGAGCGGGTGGCGCTGGAGGCCGCCGAACCCCTGGGCGTGCCGGTGTTTCCGGTAGTCAATTACGGCATCACGCCCTACTTCCGCGCGTATCCTGGCAGCGTGACGCTGCGCGTGCAGACCTACCTGGCGCTGGTGCGTGACCTGCTGGACAGCCTGCATGAGCAGGGTTTCCGCCGCATCCTGGTGGTGAACGGTCACGGCGGCAACACGCCAGCGCAAACCTTCGCCATCGAGTGGATGAGCGACCATCCCGGCTGTCAGGTTAAGTGGCACAACTGGTGGAACGCGCCGCAAACGTGGGACGCTGTGCAGCGCCTCGACCCGCAGGCATCACACGCGTCGTGGATGGAAAATTTCCCCTGGACGCGGTTGGACGGCGTGATGCTGCCAGCCCAGCCAAAACCGATGGCAGACCCGGCCCTGCTGCGCCTGCTGGACCCGAAACCGCTGCGCGCAGAACTGGGCGACGGCAGTTATGGCGGTTTGTACCAGCGCAGCGACGACGACATGCTCGCGCTGTGGCAGGTCGCCGTTGCAGAAACCCGCAGCCTGTTGGCGGCGGGTTGGTCATGACGCCAGGGCAGCCCGGCGCAAATCCGTAAGCCGTAGCCCCTGGGTGGCGTAAGGGCACGCCGTGCCCCGCCCCACAATACGATGCGGTGGCGCGTTTTTCGCCTGCAACAGCCTTATGGCTTTCCCGCCGCCATGTACCACTCAACAAGCCGCGCATGACGGGCTACAAGGGCAGCGCCCCTGTAACCCTTCACATTAATCCTGTGCCTGTACTCAGGGCAGGCAGATGCTGCGCGGCCCGCTGGAGTGCAGGAACCCTTCTGGCAGCGCGATCGGGATTTCTGTGTTGCGGTCAAAATAAGTGATGAATGCGCGTTCTTCCAGAATCTGCTGGCCCTGCACGCTGCGCACATAATCCAGAAAATCTGTGGCAAGCTGGCCATTGGCCTCCGGGATACTGGCACCGCTGAGGACATACATGTAGAGCGGGCGGGCGAGCGCGCTCGGATATTCCTCAAGTGTAAAATCCTCGCGCAGCGGATCAATCGGGCGTTCGTCGCCGCGCAGGATGGGCAGCACGCGAAGATAGGCGTCCGGCTGTGTGCGCATCCAGGCCGTGCTTACCCAGTACATCGAGCCTGGGGTCCCCAGCGTGCGGTTCAGGCATGCGCTGTTAGACTCACACGCCAGATAGTTGGGCGACGGGAAGACATCGGAGTCGTAACGCGCGACCGTCGTCATCACGTGTTTGGTGGTGCCGCTGGCATCAATGGGACGGGCATAGATGTAAATGCTGCGGTCATCGCCAGGGCTTCGCGTGATTTCTGACCAGTTGCGCACACGGCCATTGAGGATGTTGCTTAAGTCCTGCTGCTGTAGGGTGGGCACACGGTTGTCGATATCTGTGACAAAGGCGATCACGTCATAACCGATTTCTGCCGCACACTGCACACTAATCCCGGCATTCGCCAGGTCTAACTGCTGCTGGGAAGACATGGCCTCAGACATCGCCAGCACATGCGCGCAGCCGCCTTCTGCCGCGCGGCGCACGCCAGCGCCGGAGCCAGTGGCAGCAATAGATACGCGCACATCGCGCGTACTGCTGAAATCTTCTGCCCAGGCCTGTGCCAACCCCAGGTCTTCCCCCAGGATGGTATCGCTGCCCGCGATGCACAATTCCGGGAACCCGCTGGACCGGATCCGCTCGAAAGTCTCTACCGCACCGCCGAAATCCGCGATTGCGCCGATCAGCGATCCGATGAGCGTCCCCAGAAACACGAGCAGCGCATATAACCTGAACGGTGGATTGTCCTGATCATCCACCACGATGACGGGTATAGGTTCACGAGTACCAGGTGTTTTTGCCATAGGATTACGTCCTCTGCTTCAGCTTGGCGACCCCTCATCACCCAATGCTATGATACCCCAAAATCGTTTATGATTGTGTTAAGCGGCAGACCCCTGTTTTTGGGTGAATAAGTGCGCCGCCACACATGCGCGAGAACAGGCTATAATAGGGCGAAGGAGAACGTGGCAGCGGTGGCACAGCCGCGTAAATTTTTCTTTGCAAAGGACTTCTTTTATGTACCTGACTCGTTTCGAGACAGCCCAGGATTATTATGCGCGCGCAGGCGCGTACCTGCTGTTGAATGAAGCAGAACACAATCTGGTACTGGGACTGACCATGACCCTCATTCAACACCCGCACCTTTACCCTGAACATCCTTACCTGGCCATTGTGGAATGTGACGACGCCACCGAAGTGGCGGCGCTGCGCACACCGCCGCACAACCTGATAATCACCGCTGCCAGGCACGGCGAAGCCCTGGAACTGATTGCACGCGATGCGTATATGCTTTACCGCACCCTGCCCGGCATGCTGGCACCGGCAGATACCGCGCGCGAATTTGCGCAGTTGTGGCAGGATGTCAGCAGTCAGCAGGCCAGGCTCGATGTTTCTGAACGGCTTTACATGCTCACGGCGGTCAACCCGGTTAACGGGGTCCCGGGGGGGCTGCGCCCGGCGGAACCCCGCGACCGTGAACTGCTCATCGCGTGGCTGATGGCCTTCCATGAAGAAGCGCTGACGGCCATAGAGCGCACCCAGGCGGAACGCACCGTAGACAACGCCCTGGCACTCTCAGGACGCGGCTATTTTGTATGGGAGGACGGCGGCCTGCCGCTGGCGTTTCTGGGCTACACCGGCGTGACGCCGAACGGGGTGCGCATCGGCCCGGTGTATACACCGCCAGAAAACCGGGGGCGTGGTTATGGCAGCGCCGCGACCGCCGCCCTCAGCCAACTGCTGCTGGACCAGGGACGCAAGTTCTGCACGCTGTATGCCGACCTGTCCAACCCCACCTCGAACCACATTTACCAGAACATCGGTTATGTGCCGCTGCAGGATGTGGAAGTGTACCGTTTTGTGGACGGCGACTAGCGACTAGCGGCGCAGCAGGGATGCATGACGGGTTTGCAAAGTCAGGGTGCCAGGGGAACCAGGTCCCCTGGCCAATACCCTGCCACAAGCCCAATGCTTCTGACTTTGCAAAAGCCCTGGGGGAGCATGACGGGGTGCAGGGGGCGTTGCTCCGTGCCGGGGTTATAGGGTCACAAGGAAAGCGCCCCTGAACCCTTCATAGTAATGAACGCGTCCGGTTTTGGTGAAGACGGCGACGATCAAGCGCCCTGAACCTTTCACAGTAATCCTGTTCGTGGCGTGGCGCTGCGCACACGTGCCTACCGCCACGCCCGCGTTTGCGGGTAAAATAGGCAGTTACGTTCACAGCCGTGTGGCGCAGCAGGAGTATTATGGCGTTTCTTAACCGTGCAGCACTCTCAAAATTTATCCTCATGACGGCGGGCGCGCTGGTGGGCGCGTTTGCCGTGATTGTGTTCCTTGCCCCATTCGATATCGCGCCCAGCGGCATTTCTGGCATTGCCGTGATCATGCACAACCTGTTCGGGACGCCTATCGGGCTTGTCATTCTGATCGGCAATATCCCGATTCAGGTTGCAGCTTACCGCCTGCTGGGCGGAATCCGGGTCGTGGCGTGGACGGTGTATGTGGTGCTGCTGTATTCCATCGCCATCGATGTACTGCAGATTCGTGTGGATGCCATCAATGATGATCTGCTGCTCAACGCGCTCTTTGGCGGCATCATCGGCGGCATCGGTTCCGGGCTGATCTACCGCGCCGGGGGGACGTTTGGCGGCACCTCAACCCTGGCGCGCATCTTCCAGGAGAAACTGGGGCTGCCGCTGAGCAATACCTACCTGTATACGAACATCCTCACGGTGGTGCTGGCGGGTCTGGTATTCGGGTGGGCTGGCGCGCTGTACGCGGTTGTGACGCTGGCCGTTGAAGGCGCGGTGAGCGATTATCTGCTGGAAGGCCCAAGCGTCATTCGCACGGGGGTCGTCATTACCGACCATCCCCGCGAAGTGGCCGATGCCATCCTCTACGGGTTAGGGCGTGGGGTGACGAGCTGGACAGCCACCGGGATGTTTACCGGACAAACGCGCCACATCCTGTATGTGACGGTGGCGCGTTTTCAGATCAACGCGCTGCGCGAGGTGGTTGCGGCGGCAGATCCGGGGGCGTTCCTGGTCATCGGCCAGGGGCACGTGGCCTATGGGCATGGGTTCCGCAGCATCACGCCGCCCGAACCGGCACAGCGCAATGACGGTTAGGCGGTGCCGCGGCGTCAGCGGTTTGCATACTCGTCGCGCCGGATGCCGTAATAGTGCAGGTCTTTGTAACCCTCCCATTTGCGCACGTGCTGGCGCAGCGTCCCCTCAAACTGCATGCCTGCATGCTGCATCACGCGGGCAGATGCGCCATTTTCAGGGAAGCAGGTGGCATAGATGCGGTGCAGGTTAAGCACCTCAAAACCAAACTGCACCACGCGCCGCGCCGCTTCGCTGGCGTAACCGCTGCCCCAGTAGGGTTTGCCGATCCAGTAGCCGAGTTCGGCGCGGTCGTGGCCATGCGCCAGCGTGATACTTACCGAGCCTATGAACCTGTCATCTTCATGGCGCACCACCGCAAATGAAAAGCGTTCGCCGCGTTCCATCGCTTCGCGGCTGGTGGCGATGTACAGTTCTGCCGCGTCGTCAGGATACGGGTGCAGGATGTTCAGGGTCATCGCGGCGATATCGCGATCGTTGATAAGCTGCCTAAGGGCCTGCGCATCCGCAAACGAAAAGGGGCGCAGGTGAAGCCTTTCCGTAATGAGGTCCGTCATCCTCGGCCTCCCAGGGTGGCGTTGCAGTGCATGATGGCGCAGACGCGCGCTACTTATCCGTTTCGATGTCTACGGCGCGAAACTCGCCGGTCTGGTGTGCCAGCGCAATCATGCGCGTGCGTGCCATTTCCAGCCACAGCCGCAGGTTGTTCTGCTCCATCATGGCCGCTTCCAGAATGATCTGGCGGTATGTTGAGGTTTTGCCCATTTCGGTGAGCGCGCTGAGGACGGCTTCCTGATACACCTTGCGATGCGCATCCGCCACGCGCAGCGTGTCCAGATAGCCATCCAGCCATTCGATGGTTTCCTGGACGGTGAAGCGCGCCTCCATAAACTGGAACCGCAGCAGCCCCAGTTCGCGCTGTTCATAGAAGGGGCGCATACGCGGCACCAGGCGCAGCCAGGCATCCAGGAACGTGCCTCCCAGTTCGGTCAGGTGATAGACCTTGCGCGGGCGGGCTTCATGTTCCGCTTCGATCAACCCCTCAAGCATGTCCTGGTTTTCCAGGCGCTTGAGGATCGGGTAAATAGAACCGGGGCTGGCGCTCCAACTGTACTGCCCTTCCTCGAAGTACTGCACGATGTCGTATCCGGTTTGGGGCTGAAGGCCGATCAGGCCAAGGACGATGTACTCCAGGTTCGTCAGGGCGCGAGGCGATTTCGTATCCATTTCACTTACTCTTGCTTACGCAGCGACATATTACGTATCGACACTATAGCGCGTTTCGGCAGTCCCTGCAACGCACAATATTGTAATATGAGCGCACTCCTGAGGGTGACCGACCACCCATATAGTACCAGCGTACTACTGGACAGCGGCAGGGAAAGGTCGTACTCTAATTACGAAACGTAGTGTTCTGTGAAGCCATTCACACCGATGAACCCGGAGACATACCCACATGCCACGCATACTGAAGATCGCAGCAGTCCAGATGAATGCGGAACCAGCACCCACCCATTCCCGCCTCGAACGCGCCGCCGATCTGGTGGCAGAGGCAGCCAGCCAGGGCGCGCAGCTTGTCGTGCTGCCGGAAGTGTTCAACACGGGTTATGCCTATACAGACGAAAACTACCAGCGCGCCGAACGCATGGACGGCCTGACCGTGACCTGGATGAAGGCGCAGGCCGCGCAGCACGGCGTCCACCTGGCCGGCACGCTGCTGCTGCTGGACGAGCGCGACATCTTCAACGCCATGGTGATTATCGCGCCGGACGGACGGACATGGCGCTATGACAAACGCTATCCCTGGGCGTGGGAGCGGGCGTACTTTCGCGAAGGCACCGGCACCACCACCGCCGATACAGACTTAGGGCGGCTGGGCATGATGATCTGCTGGGATTATGCCCACGCGACCCTGTGGCAGGAATATGCTGGCCAGGTGGATGTGATGCTGATCCCAAGCTGTCCCCCGGCTGCCCATGCGCAGGTGGTGGCCTTCCCGGATGGCCAGCGCTTCGACTCCGGTGCGGATACCAGCCTGCCGCCGCGCTATTCCGGCAGTGATATGCCCTTCGGCGCGGAACTGGACGCACTGGCCGGTTGGCTGGGCGTGCCTGCGGTGGTGACCGCGGGCGCGGGTCAGTTCCGGTCCACCGTGCCCGCGCCGCGCGTTACGATGAGCGCGATGCTGGCCATGAAGCCGGAACTGCTGGCGAAATATGGCGGCAGCGCCGCGCAGATCGCGCTGGAAAGCGGGTACTATCCACAGACCAAGATCGTGAACGCACGCGGTGAAGTTGTGGCGCGTGTGACCCCGGACGGCGAAGGCTGCACGCTGGCTGAGGTCACGCTGGCGGATCACCCGCCGCAGCCAGCGGGCCGCCCGCCGAAAACCGGCATCACCCCGCTGTCTTACCTGATCGCAGACGGGTTCGTCCCCGCCGCCACTGCGTCAGTGTACCGCAGCAGTGTACGGCGCATTTACGGCCAGCACATGGCCCCGCGCACAACGTCTGCACGCTTGCTGCTGGCAGCGCTGGTGGCGCTTGGATTGGGATGGGTGCTGCGGCGCAAAGCACGCACAGGCTAAAACAGAACCCGGTGTGGTTGATTTTTCTGGCTGCCAGGCGCACTGCAACAGGCGCAGAGGTCAACAGACCTTAAGATATTCGATTATTACTGGTTGCCTTTTGAGCGATCCAGGTCCGACGAAAGAAACAGACGAAAGAAACAGAGGAAGACCCATGAAAACGACACCGAACCGCGCTATCGTCATCGGCGGAAGTATGGCGGGACTGCTGGCCGCACGCGTGCTTAGCGACCACTTCGATTATGTCACCATCATCGACCGTGACGAACTGCCGCAGCAGGGCGAGATCCGCAAAGGGGTGCCCCAGGCGCATCACCTGCACACCCTGCTCATTCGCGGCCAGCAGATTATGGATGAACTGTTACCCGGCTTCACCGAAGAACTGCGGGCAGAGGGGGCCGTCACCGCAAGGTGGGGG
>CAZQIJ010000089.1:0-13058 GCA_964592955.1 uncultured Anaerolineaceae bacterium | reverse complement strand
AGCACACGTCGCATCCCGCCAATACACGGGGAGCACCCGCCCAGTGACGCGGTTAAGCACGAGGGTTGCGTCACACCCCGCCGCCGAATGCGCCAGCGTCCGGCGGTGGCTGGCGAAACTCCACAGCACCATGCAGCACACACCCCACGCGCGGAACCACCTCAATGCACGGGCCGTAGCGCCCCAGTTTGGCGCGCACCCGCGCCGCCAGCACCCGGATGTACTCCGCCGACCCCTGCGGCGCACCCACCAGCAGCGCCGCCAGCAACTGCTCATAAGACATCACCACGTCCAGGTTAGACGCCAGTACAGCCAGCAGCCTGTACTCGGTTTGCGTCAGGCTCAGGGGCTGCCCATCCAGGGTCACCACGCGCGTGGTCAGGTTAACGCACAGCGCGCCGACCGTAACAAGCCGCTCCTGTGGCGCTGTGGCCTGCTGTGTGCGCCGCAGTACCGCCCGAATGCGCGGCAGCAGCTCGGTGAAATTCACCGGCTTGCTCACATAATCGTCCGCCCCCGCGTCCAGCGCCATCACCTTAACCGCTTCCTGATGGTGCGCGGTCAGAATAATGATCGGGCCATTCCAGAACGTGCGTGCGCGCCGCGTCACCTCCACGCCGTCCATCTGCGGCATAGAAAGGTCAAGGATCATCAGATCCGTGCCTTCGGCGGCCAGGCGCGCCAGGGCGCTCGCACCGTCTGGCGCATGGCGCACCACACACCCCGCCAAAGACAGCCCCTCTTCAAGGGTAGCCCGCAGCGCATCGTCATCGTCAACCAACAGAATGCGGATCTCGTTCACAGTGGCCACCTTGTGCTGCGGCGTTCATGCCCTGCCAGGGGTCAAGACCCCCATCAGGGGGCACCTGCGGCCCCGGCGCAAATAAGTAATCAGCAAATCATCGCTGGTGCAGGGGGGACGGCACGCCGTGCCCAACGGCTCATGCGTTTCCGCCGATCCGTACTCCTCAGCCATCGCAGTTGAGGCTGAACCGCCCTCACCCCCCGCAGTCCCTGCGCTGTCCCTTCACACCTCCATCATAGCGCACCCCATGAACCCAGTCGATAAACCTTTGCACGTGTTGCGTTTCTGTGACAATGCACGGAACAAAGCGCGTGCCACATGAAGAAGCCGTGAAGCGTGTTAAGCAATTTTTGTAATCTTCCCCAGGATCGCTATAATACTCGCTTAACTTGCCGCACCCCATGCGCAAGTCTGCCAATTTCTTGTTTAAACCCAATAACACGGAGTGGTCTATATGAAGTTGACGAAGTCTTTCAGTCTTGCTTTGCTCGTCGTGCTCGTCTTCGCCCTGGGTTTTTCGCTTGTCTCTGCCCAGGACACCACAGTAATTCGCATCGCTTCGCAAAGCCCGCTCTCTGGGCCGCAGTCTTCCCTGGGCATCGGCATCCGTAACGGCGTGGAACTCGCCATCATGCAGCATGGCTCGGCCCTCGAAGAACTGGGTTACACCGTCGAATTTGTGCCTTTCGATGATCAGGCGACCCCGGATGTCGGTGTTTCGAACGCGCAGCAAATCGTCAATGACCCGGCAATCCTGGCAGTTATTGGTCACCTCAACAGCGGCGTGGCGATCCCGTCCTCAGAAGTCTACAACGAAAACGATCTCGCCATGGTCTCCCCTGCCAACACCAACCCGCTTATCACCGATCGCGCCTATGCCACCGTCAACCGCGTGTGCGGGCGTGACGATCTTCAGGGCCCCACCGGCGCAGTCTTCGCCGCAGACGAGCTTGAAGTCGAAAGCGTGTATGTGCTGCACGATACCACCGCTTACGGCCAGGGTGTGGCAGAATTCTTCCGCACTGCCATTGAAGACCTGGACGTTGAAGTCGTCGGCTTCGAAGGCACCGAAGAAGCCTCGAACTTCGAAGGCATCCTCCAGCCGATTCTGGCCCTGGAACCTGACCTGATCTACTTCGGCGGCATCTACTCCCAGACCGCGATCTTCCTCGCCCAGGCCCGCACCGCTGGCTACGAAGGGTACTTCATGGGGCCAGATGGTTTCGACTCCAGCGAATTCGCCGCCCTTGCGGGTGACGCCACCGTCGATACCTATTACACCACCGTCGCAGGCCCGGCCAACATCTACCCCAACGCCGAACAGTTCATCGCAGACTATACCGAAACCTTCGGCGAAGAACCGCAGCCGTTCAGCGCCCAATCCTACGACTCGGCAGTGATCGCCATCCACGGCATCGAAGCCGCGGCACAGGCCGCTGGCGGGCTGCCCACACGCGCCCAGGTCGCCGAAGCCATCCGCGCCACCGAAGGCTATGAAGGCCTCACCGGCACCATCACCTTCGATGACAATGGCGACCCGGAAATCGGTCTTTACTATGTGCTCGAAGTTGTGGCCACCGCCCCAGAAGAATGGAGCGACAACGAACTGCTGGCAACGCTCGAAATTCCGTCGCCGCTGATGATGATGGCTGAAGAAGGCATGGAAGAAGATATGGAAGAAGGCATGGAAGAAGCTACCCCGGAAGCCACACCGGAAGGCTAACTGCATCCGCGCCAATCCTGTAAGGGGTGTGCCAACAGCACGCCCCTTCTGAAACAGATCGTGTTGGTCCTTTGCGCGAACGCCTTTTCGCCCTCAGCCCTGCCCCTTCTTTCCCGCATCCTCCGCTGCCAGAAGGGGCGCAGGACCGCGTTTGCAGCCCCTCTGCCGCCACCCAGTGGCACGCGCATGAGGGACCCGGAAGAACCCGGAAGGAACCCGGAAAGAGGGCGAAATTCGCCAACCGCAGCACATCTATGCCCCTCACGCTTACCAGGCTTTGTTGGAGTCGCCGATGAGTGCAGAAACAATGACTTCGCCGCCAGTGGCGCGCGTACCAACCGCAGACCCCTCCCTGCTGCAGCGCACCCTCTCCTGGATATACCGCTACCTCATCTTCCCGGTGGGGCAAATGCTGGTGTTCATCGTGGGTGCCGCACTGCTGCTCACGGTGCTCTCGTACCTGCTGGCCTTCGTCGTCCCGGAACCACGCGAAGGTATTCAGCTTTCGGTGCAGATCACCAAGCAGCTTCCAGGTATGATTATCAGCGGAATCAGCATTGGGTTCGTCTACTCGATGATCGCGCTGGGCTATACGCTGGTTTACGGGGTTCTCAAATTCATTAACTTCGCCCACAGCGAAATCTTCATGGTCGGCTCGGTGGTCGGCTTTGAAGTGCTCACCCTCATCGAAGAAACCGTCGGCGTAGATACCTGGAACCCGGTGGCGCTCATCGTAACCACCATCCTCGCCGCCATGCTCATCAGTGGCCTGCTGGCCATGACCATCGAGCGCGTGGCCTACCGCCCGCTGCGCGGCGCGCCCCGCCTGGTGCCGCTCATTACCGCCATCGGCATCTCGTTTGTCCTTATCGACGCGGTGCGCGCCTTTGAAGCCATCAGCCGTAACGACTTCAACCTCACCTACCCCACCACACAGCTCGCCGCGCTTTCCACCCCCATCCCGCTGGCCTTCAACGCCGTGATGGTGGGCAGCAGCTTCAACATCGGCGGCACCGTCTACAACGAAATCACGCTGGACGGCGTGACCTACGACGCGTTCAATGTGGACGACATCACCTACGACGCGCTCGTCGTCGGCGGCGTCACGGTGGGCGGCACCGAAGTCAGGCCGCGCGATGTGAGCATTGGCGATAACGACGACTTCGAAACCATGACCGTCGGTGGCCAGGATCTCGAAGCCCTGGAAGACGGTGCCAATATCGTCAACGTCCGCGTGACCTCCATTCTCATCGTCCTCGGTTCGGTCATCATGCTCGTCGCCCTCAATTTCTTCGTCAATGGCACGCGCTGGGGCCGCGGCATTCGCGCCGTCTCTCAGGATCAAACCACCGCCGGGCTGATGGGCATCAACGCCAACCGCATGATTTCGCTGACCTTCTTTCTGGGCGGCGCTTTCGGCGGGGCCGCCGGTGCCCTCTATGGCATGAACGTCGGCACGGTCACGCCATATGTGGGCTTCATCCCCGGCATCAAAGCCTTCACCGCGGCGGTGCTGGGCGGCATCGGCAATATGACCGGCGCGCTGCTGGGCGGCCTCACACTCGGCATGATCGAGTCCTTCCTCAACGGCGTGCTGGTCTATTTCCCGGCCCTCGGCCAGCGCTATACCGATATCTTCGCGTTTTCCGTGCTCATCCTCATCCTCATCTTCCGCCCCAGCGGCATCCTGGGCGAGCGCGTAGACGAGAAAGTGTAGGGGGGATTTACCCGATGGCTGCGCAAACACGCCCGGATCCTGTACGTTCGCAGCGCGCACTGCTCCTCGGCGCGCTTACCCTGTTCTATGTCGTGGCGGCCACGCTGGCCGTGCTGTCGCTGGATAACCGCAACCTGTGGTACCCGCTGATGAACATCATCATCTTCCCGCTGTTCATCCTGTCGCCGCTGGCCGTGCTGCAATCCCCCCTGCCAAACCGCATCAAAATCGGCCTCCTGCTGGTGATGATCATGATCCTCATGCCGCTGGTGGGCATCAATAACACCGCCTATCTCGATCTGGCGATCCAGATCAGCATCTATGCCGGGCTGGCGCTGGGACTCAATATCGTGGTCGGGTTCGCCGGGCTGCTGGACCTGGGCTATGTGGCCTTCTTCGCCGTAGGGGCCTACCTGTGGGGCATGTTTACGTCCAGCGCCGAAACGATCTTCGCCATCAACGGCTGGCTCGTGCCCGGCTGGGCGCTCTATGGCTTCATCTTCCTGGCGATGGCTGCCGCCGGGCTGGTGGGCATCCTGCTGGGCCTGCCTGTGCTGCGCCTGCGCGGGGACTATCTCGCCATCGTAACCCTGGGCTTTGGCGAGATGATCCGCGTGCTGGCACGCAACTTCGACTCTCCGCTCAATATCACCAACGGCTCTCAGGGGCTGCATGGCATCAGCGCGCCGCCCATCCCCGGCTTTCTGCCAGACCTCACCGCCTCTGCCGCGCGGGCCATGAACGTCCGCCTGGATAACCCGGATGTCGTCTCTAAGCTGCTGCTGCTGTACTTCCTCTCCATCGCCGTGCTGGGCATGATCATCCTCATCGCGCGGCGGTTGGAAAATTCGGCCATCGGTCGCGCATGGACCGCTATCCGCGAAGACGAAGTCGCCGCCATTGCGATGGGCGTGCCGCTGGTACGCATGAAACTGCTGGCCTTCGCCAGCGGCGCGGCCTTCGGCGGTGCGCTGGGCGTGCTCTATGCCGCCAAACAGACCTTCATCGACCCAGACAGCTTCGAACTCATCCGCTCCATCTTCATCCTGGCAATGGTCATCGTGGGCGGGATGGGCGGCATTAAAGGGGCCGTGCTGGGCGCGTGCATCGTCACCCTGCTGGACCTGCACATCCTGCAAAACCTTTCGCTGCAAATCAACGCGCTGCGCAATGTCGATTTTGTCGTGCCCATCGTCAACTTCCCAATCCGCAACTGGCCGTCACAGTTGGAACCGGCCAAGTACCAGCGCCTGGTCTTTGGCCTCATCCTCGTCATCATGATGATCTACCGGCCAGAAGGGCTGCTGCCAGAGCGCCGCCGCCGCATGGAACTCCACAGCGACGATCCGCCAGAAGACCCCATCGACCCGAACCCGCCCGCCGTCAGGGCGCAGTCCGCGGCAGATTAGGAGCCGTCTACCCATGAACATTCTCGAAGTCGAAACACTGGTCAAATCGTTCGGCGGTATCCGCGCGGTGCGCGATGTCAGCGTCAACATCAGCGAGGGCAGCATCAGCTCCATCATCGGCCCCAACGGCGCGGGCAAAACCACCCTCTTCAACCTGCTCACCGGCATCTATAAGCCAGACAGCGGTCGCATCGATTTCAAGGGGCGGTCTCTGCTGGGCAAGCGCCCTGATCAGGTCAACGCCGCCGGTATCGCCCGCACCTTTCAGAGCATCCGCCTGTTTCCTGGCATGACCGTGCTGGAAAACGTCATGGTGGGCATGCACTCGCGCCTGAACATTTCGCTGCCACACACCCTGCTGCGCACCCCGCGCTTCGTCAGGCAAGAAGAACACGTGCGGCAGAAATCCACAGAACTGCTGCGCTTTGTGGGGCTGGCCGGCAAAGGCGATGAACTCAGCCGCAATCTGCCTTACGGCGATCAGCGCCGCATCGAAATCGCGCGCGCCCTGGCCAGCGATCCGGCACTCATCCTGCTCGATGAACCGACCGCCGGCATGAACCCCAACGAAAGCGTGGACGCCATGAACCTCTTCCGGCGTGTGCGCGATGAACTGGGAGTCACCGTTGTGCTTATCGAACACGATATGCGCGTGGTGATGGGCATCAGCGAAACCATTGCCGTCCTGGATTATGGCGAGAAGATCGCAGAAGGCACCCCCGCGCAGATCCGCAGCAATATGCGCGTCGTCGAAGCGTACCTGGGGCGGCGCGCCGCCGGTACCCTGGATGCATCCCAAACCCAGGCGGAGGTGGAAGCCTGATGAGCGTCCTACTTGAACTTGAAAACCTGCATACCTATTACGGCCACATTCACGCGCTTAAGGGGGTTTCTCTCACCGTCAGCGAAGGCGAAATCGTCACGCTCGTAGGCTCCAACGGCGCAGGGAAAAGCACCACCCTGCGCACCATCAGCGGCATTGTGCGCCCCCGGCGCGGCACGGTGCGCCTGCACGGGCAGGATATCACCGGCAGGATGACGCACGCCATCACCGCCCTGGGTGTGGGGCATGTGCCAGAAGGCCGCCGCATCTTTCCACTGCTCACCGTGCGCGAAAATCTCGAAATCGGCGGCTGGAACGTCAGTTCGCGCCGCGTCATCGACGACCGTATGGAAAACGTCTTCACCCTGTTCCCGCGCCTGCGCGAGCGCGTGACCCAGAAAGGCGGCACGCTTTCGGGCGGCGAACAGCAGATGCTGGCCATTGGCCGCGCGATGATGGCGCAGCCTTCGGTGCTGCTGCTGGATGAACCGTCCATGGGGCTGGCACCCGTCCTGGTGGAAAATATCTTTGAGATTATCCGGCAGTTGAACGCCGCAGGCAGCACCATCCTGCTGGTGGAGCAGAACGCGCTCATGGCGCTGGAAGTGGCGCATCGCGGCTATGTGCTGCAAACGGGTGAAATCGTCCTCACCGGCGACGCCGCCACACTGCTGAACGATGACACGGTGCGCAAAGCCTACCTGGGCGAAACCTAGGCGGCGGGCGTCCGTAGCGCAGCCACCCGCGCAGTGGGCCACCCGCGCAGCGGGCCACCCACGCAGCGGGCCGTCAGCGCAGCGGGCGGACGATGCGCTCGTGCAGGATCTTCCAGATGTTGTGGCGCAGGCGGGCGATGCTCACGGGGCGGCGCAGATATTCCACACGCACAACGGTCGCGCCAATGCTGGGGTCATCCGCAACCACCAGAATCGACAGGTTGCGCAGCAGGCCGATTTCCTTCACCTTGCTGAGGAACTGCCACCCGTGCATATCCGGCAGGTTGAGATCCATCACCAGCAGTTCCGGGCGCGTGTCTTCCAGAATTTCCAGCGCATCGCGGGCGGTTTCGGCGATGCGCACATCCATTTCCATGTTCTCAAAAAGCGTGCTGAAGGCTTCGCATTCTTCTTCGCGGTTAGAAACCAGCACCACCTGACGACCGGCGGTGATGGTGGTATCTACCTGGCTGGCGATAAGCTCATCCAGGTTAAGCGTTTCAGGATCTTCAGGCGCATAAAAGGTGCGCGCTGCGGCGTTCGGGTCCAGCTCCAGGAATGCGATGCTGAGGTCGGTAAACAGCGCGCCCGCATGCTCAAACACCAGCGCATGGGCACCTTCGGCTTCGTCCAGCGTGCGGAACGGGTCGCTATCTGCATTCAGCATCACAATCATATTGTTGCGCAGCCGCAGTTGCAGCCGGTCCGCCAGCCCGGTTGTATTGAGGATGTTCTGCACATTGCTGATCTGCGATTTCGGCAGCGCGGTAGAAAGATAGTACGCGCGAATCCGGTCGCCCCGCCCCAGCGTCTTGGCCTGATGGCTGAAGCGCCCGTTTTCGGGCAGCGCATACAGCCAAACGTAATTCCTGTTGTAGTGTTCGACGCGGGCGTTTGCCTTCAACTGCTTCAGTTCATAGTCCGTAATCGCGTGGCCGAAATCGCGCCGATGCTCAAACTCCCGGTACTGGCCCGTGAGGATGTCCTGCACACGTTTATCGTCCCACTGCACTACAAATGAACCATCGGCAAGCGTGAAGAGCTGATGCCGTGAGATTGCCGAACCGCTGAACCTTTTCATGATGTGTTGTTACGAATCCAGGGTAAGCGCACTGCTGCAATTTGACTGCAATTCTGGTGCCACAACTGCTTTTGTCCTTACGAGCCAATCTGCTGAGCGGGCGCTGGTGGGCGCGGGCTGCTGCCTGCACCCACCCTATGAATGGACTAAAGTTTCACGAAGTATGACGCAGCGGCCTGGTCGATCAGTTCGGGTGTCAGTTCGGGCGGTCGGTCCAGGTACCCCGCTATGTCGATAAGCTGAGAGAGAATATCGCGCGGGTGTACCATGCGCAGATCGCGATCATGGTTGATGTACCACTCTTTCAGCAGGTAGGCCAGGCCCTTTTCATCGTAGGGCACCTTCATCACGCGGCACATAATCTTGAAGATCTCGCGGAACTGCTCGAACGTCGGATTGCCAACTTCGATCTTGTGGCGAATACGGCGCAGGAAAGCCTCGTCCACCAGGTCTTTGGGATCCAGGTTGGTGGAAAACACGATAAGCACATGGAACGGGATTTCGATCTTGCGACCGTTGTTCAGCGTGAGGAAGTCCACGCCTTTCTCCAGCGGCACAATCCAGCGGTTAAGCAGGTCCACGGCGCGCACCTGCTGCCGCCCAAAGTCGTCGATCAGAAACATCCCGCCGTTCGATTTCATCTGGAAAGGCGCTTCGTAGAACTTGTTGGTTTCGTCAAACACCAGGTCCAAACCAGCCAGCGTAAGCTCACCACCCACCATAATCATCGGGCGTTTGATGAGCACCCAGCGCGAATCTGCCACCAGGCCCGTGCCGAACTTGATGCGCTGCTGGTCTGGCGACAGTTCGTGGTTCACACGGTCGAAAAGCTGGATAATCTGCCCCTCCACATCGACCGCGTAGGGGATCCACATGTCCTCCCCCAGAATCATGCGACCGACGCGCTCGGCGATGGTGGTCTTGCCGTTCCCCGGCGGCCCATACAAAAAGATGGAGCGGCCAGAGTTCACCGCAGGCCCCACTTTGCTCAGCATTTCGTCAGAGATCACGAGGTTTTCCATCAGGCGGCGCAGATCTGCCTGGTGGATCACTTTACGCTCGCGGTTCTGTTCCTTAACCGAGTCAATATAAACATGCAGGTTAACGGGGGCCGGGCCTGCATACTGGGTACGATCAATGGCCTCGCGTGCCTTTTCTGAACCTTTGATCGAAATCACATAGCGGTAACCGGCTTCGCCCAGCCCGGTGCCGCCGCGTACTTCAATATACTTCTCCCGTTTCAGGAACTCAAACACACCGTCCAGCACACCCGCAAACGGGAGCTTGACGATGTCGGCAACTTCGCTGCCGGTCATGTCGCCGCTAAAGTACAAAACCTTCAGGACAAGATCCGAGAGGCCGAGCTTGCTCAGACCCGTATCTTCGATTCGCTGAAGGGGTGGCGGTACCCAGCGGTTCGGGCGGGGCGCATTGCCATGTTGCTCCACTGCCGGGCGGCTCTGTTCACCCAGGTCCTGGAGTTTGCGCGGACGATTGGCCGGACGATCAGTCATGGATCAGATTCCTTAGATAGTTCGTTGACGTAACAGGAAAATGGATCAGTGGCTCCATAATAGCACGGGACGCGAAACTTAGCATTAAGGTGTTCCAGAAACGCGGTTTCGGAAACAGGGGCGAACACACAGGTTTGCCCAGACGACCCACGTCGCGTCCCTGTAAACAGGCAACCTGCCCCACACTCCGTATGCACCCTTCCACAGACGAGTATAGTATAAGGTGGGAATGAGGACAAGTTACGGGATTCGTGACATACTCCCCACGCCAAAAGGCGGGGGCTTCTAACTTCAGGCATGGCGGCTTGATGATTGCCAACGGTGCGCCTCCGACTGTTGAGACGAAGTATGAGTTTGTCCAGAGGGTTGGCAAGCGACGCTTCAGCCAACAGTATATAGCATGGCGCTGCATATTGCAAGGCACGGCTTATATCCCCATAGCTAAAGCTAGGGGTATTACGCCGCTTTTTCGATAACCTGTTAACCGTCTACAAACCGGGATGCGTCTTCCGGCGGTGCGCGCGACTGCGCAGGTATCTTTGACCCCTCACCCCTAAATCCCCTCACCCATGCAGGGCCGAGGGGACTTTCTGGCCTGCCGTTCACCCCCTTCTCCCCTCAGTGGGAGAAGGGGCCAGGGGGATGAGGGGCATGAAAAAGCGCAGCAGAACCTGCCTGAGTCGTGACCAGCGGATCTAAATGGATTGATCCATGCGTTCCCCTGGCCAAACCCCTGCCACAAGCCCAATGCTTCTGATTTTGCAATAGCCCTGGCGCGTCCCCGCACCCTTTGCCACGCGCGGCGGTCGCTACATCAGGTCTTCCTTGCGTGCAGATGCATACTCGATGGCGCGCACAGTCGCGTTCAGTTCCTGGCGGCGGGCCTGTACCAGTGCGTTCACCAGGCGGTTCTGCATGTCGATGGTCTGTACGAGCGCGTCCATCTTGCGGTGCAGATCTGCAATTTCAAGCTCGTTCTTGAGGTTCACTTCAAAGTCGTTGCGGGCCACAGCGCGGTCTTTTTCCCCCTGGCGATTCTGAGACATCAGTATCACCGGGGCTTGCAGCGCCGCCAGCGTGCTCAGTCCCAGGTTCAGCAGGATAAACGGGAACGTGTCGAACGCCTTCGGGCCAAGCGCGATGTTGACCCCGATCCACATGGCCATGAAGCATACGAAACCCAGGATGAAGCGCCACGACCCGGCAGCTTCTGCCATGCGATCCGCCATGCGGTCGCCAAACGTGGCGTTTTCTTCCATGTCCCACAGCACATCATCGGTGACGGGATGCTGGCGCAGATCACGGATGAGGGACTGCGCTTCAGGGCTGAGCAGGTTATCCAGTGCTTCGATTTCGTCGATGAGTTCCTGAACGCGGGTATCGGGTTCATCCGGGCGGACAGCGACAAGACGATCCAGCAGCAGGTCGTTATACATGGCACACCTCTCACAACTGGCGGACGCAAATCCGCCGCAGAAACGGTCAATGGTTTTGGATTGTGTTTCAGTTGTGAACAGCAGCCTGTGGCTGATCTCTGCGCAGCGCAGGGAGGACGGTAACGGGGCGGGCGCGCCAGCGCTCCCCGTCTTGCCTGGGGAGATGAACTATGCGCGCGGGCTTCCGCTGCCGCCGCCAGCTAAAGGCGGCTGTTCAATAGTTTTGGGACTATCGGCGTTCATCTTGGAACCTTAAAAAGTGGACACAGAAGCAGCGGGGTTTTGCGCCCCGCTGACTCCTCTATAATACGCTTTCTTGCCGAAATGTCAACGCTTCTGATGCGTTTCTGATGTAAGAGAACTGTGAAAAACCGCCACACTGTGGTACACACGCGGGAGAGGAAGGTGAGGGCGATTGCAGTGCAGAGGCGCGCAATTGCGCCCCCGCCGATCAACCCGGGTCGCGGTAACTGGTCAGCAACGTGGGCGGGACCTTGCCCCGCCCCTGCAAGGGATTGATAATTTGCCTGCAACAGCCTTATGGGCAAACCAGAACGACTACGCACAACCCTAGGGCCGAGGCCCGCTTCGTCCGCCCCAAAATCCGGCGGATTTAAATGGGTTGATCCATCAGGCATGCCCTGGTTATCCTCACAAACCGAAAGGAAAACATCTCATGCGTGCTGCCCTTGTATCTGTGCTGCTGCTGTTAGGTCTGTCGCTGACTGCCACCGCGCAGCCCACCCTGCCAACCTTTGCCGGCGTGCGCGGGACAGAAATCTGGCTGGTTGAGGACGGGCACGATCCCCGCCTGCTGGCCGACATCGCAGACGCGGCGGTGATTTTGTCATTGGCCTGGAGCGCAGATGGGCGCTGGCTGGCGTTCCGTTATGCCAGCCGCGATGCCGACGCCAGCGGGCACAGCGTGGGCTGGCTGGATGTTCAGAGCGGCACACTGCACACCGCATCGCCCCATGAATTCGATTTCCCGGTCGCGTTCACCCCGGATAGCACCCATCTGCTGGCCGCCGCGCCTGCCGAATGCGGCACGCCAGCCTGCGCATGCGGCACGCCAGCCTGCGCATGGCTGGACCTGCCGCTGCTGGCGCTGCCCCTGGACGGTGCCGAACCGGAAACACGCCACACCTTGCGCTTCAGACGTGGCCTGGCACAACCGGTCGCCTCTCCGCTGGCGTACCGCTTTTTCCTGGAAGACCCTGGCCTGATCCTGGCGCACACCCCTTATGGACTCGTTTACCCACAGCGCCGCGCCACCACCGGTGAGGCCGACTTCAGTCTGTTTGATCCCGATGCCGGGTCTGAGGTGCCGCTGCCTGCCACCAACGCGCGCCATGCAGCGGTATCGTCCGGTGGAACACAGCTTGCGGTATCCACCGTCAAAGAAAACGCCCCGGATTCAGATCCCTACGCCACGCCTCAGAGTCAGATCACCATCATTGACCTGCAAACCCAGGCGGCGCGGCTGCACGACGTGGATGGCCTGGTCACCGGGCTGGCCTTTGCAGACGCTCATACGCTCTGGTACGCCACCCGCGTGCAGATTGACGATTACTGGAATTACATCGGCCTCAACGGGCGCGCAGCAGTCACAGCGGCGTTCGATGGCGCGGTCACGTCGCTTGAAATCTATTTCGTGCGCATCAGGCAGCTTGATCTGAACGACGGCACCGCCTACGATGCGTACCTCGGCTACGCGTTCGGCCTCGTCCGTTTGCAGCCCACCCCACACGGTCTCGTCTACAGCGCGCTGCCGGATTACAGCGATTGGCTGAATGGCCTCGACAGTTACGACGACGCCAGCACCAACACAGCC
>CAZQIJ010000088.1:0-13095 GCA_964592955.1 uncultured Anaerolineaceae bacterium | reverse complement strand
GGAACAGACAGCGCGATGCGGTTCATATCCAGCATGAGGTTACGGACTCTGGCCTCGACTGTGCTGGGATTGCGATGCAGCCCGTCCACCCAGAGCTGCGCCTCAAGCTCGTTGAGCGTATCTACGTCACCTGCCGCTTCTGCGCGTGCCACAGCTTCGGTCAGCGCCTCCAGGCGTTCGGGGCGCGCGCCATCATACACGTGGCCCTCAATGGCGCTGGCGACAGGCAGCAACGCCGCCGCCATCTGCGGGTAAGTGAGCGCCAGGTTGAGGATTGTTCTGCCGCCCTGCGAACACCCCACCAGAAAGGCGCGTTCAATGCCCAGGTGCAGCATCAGGTCGCGCAGGTCTTCGTGATGGCTGTACTCCCCTGCCGTCATCATCGTGCGCCCAAACCCGCGCATGTCGTAGCGCATTACCCGGTAATGTGCCGCGAAAACGTGAAACTGATCCTCCCACATCCGGCAGTCTGCGATTCCTGCATGGACGAGCACCAGCGGGTCGCCGGTGCCTGTCACTTCGTAGTACACCTGCGCGCCATTAATATCCGCAAAACCTGTTTCGACCGCGTTCATGCCGCACTCCCTTTCATACCTAAAATCTTACTTACATACGGTGGCTGGCAAACACTTTCAGTGTAGCCGCTGTTTCTGAACCGCAGACCCATGCCGCCTGAATAGCTGCTGAACTTCAGGCACTTTGCAGGACGGGTGTGGGTGTGGGTGTGGGGGATGGCGTTGGGGTGTCCGATGCGCGCGGGTCGCGGGTGGGTGTGAGCGATGGCTCTGGCGTGTAGGTAAACGTGGCAGAGGGCAGATCCGTAACGGTGGGCGCAGGCGTCCAGGTAATGGAGGGCGTGAGTGTGGGGTTTACAGCCTGGATGACATCTTCGCGCATATAGGCGGGATCGATGCGGGACGTGCGGCGGTTGGTGTCGATGAGGTACCATCCCCACTCCCCCACTTCCTGGCGTTCGATGACGCAGAGGATTTCACCGGCTGGCAACTGGTCTACAATCGCAGCGTTGACGCTGGCCTCGGCGCGCATGATGGCGACCTCCGCCGTGATAACAAAATCCTGGCATTCGGGTACGGGCGTAACCGTAGGGGCAAGTGTGGCACCCAGCACAACGCCTCCGCGCTGTGTGGGCCGCGTGCGCGCAGTGGCGCTGCTGACGACTTCTGCACGTTCTGTGGCCTGGGCAACGCCCAGACCCCCGGTTTCAAAAAACGTGCGCATTCCCAGGTACAGGTAGTAGATCCCGAAAACGGTTGCAATCGCGATCAGAAACACCAACCAGGGCGGCAAGCCGGATCCCTGTGGCGTATTTCTTCTGGACTGGGTTACCGGGCGTCTGCTGTATGACATGAGGTACAGACCTGCTCTACCAAAACTGACCGCCGAGACAGTGTTTTACCAGTAAATGGCGCGTGCACCAAGAGGGAGTCGGTCAGGCGACGGGTGTTCGGTGGTATGCACATGGCCGCGCTTTACCTGGCCAGCAGATCCGCCACACGCTGCACAATAACCGATATGTCGTTGAAGCGATTCAGAAACCCGTCTGCACCCGCTGCCTTCGCATCGGCCTCAGCGTCTTCGGTTTCCAGCGCGGTGACCATAATGACGCGGATATGGTGGGTGCTGTGGTCTGCCTTAAGCTGTCTGCACAGGTCATAGCCGCTGCTGCTCCCGTGCAGGCGTACATCGATGAGGGCCAGCGCCGGGCGATGTTCAAGCGCGGTCTTATACCCGCTTTCGACCGAATTTGCCAGATACACCTGGTAACCGGCATTGGCGAAGACCGCTTCCATCAGCTCGCGGTTCATCCAGTCATCATCAACGACAAGAATTGTTTCTTTGCTCATCATGTTCAATCCCTGCTGCCCTGCTGCGCGCACTTACTGATCCTAGCTTATCACACCCGGTAGTGAAGATAAAGCGGAACAGACCAGCGCTGACCGGTGGCCGCGAGCCTGGGTTTCGGTTTAGGATAGTGTGGAATGCAGATTGTGACGCAAGGTTATGAGGCGAGCCATGTTGGTTGTTGCAGAACAGTCTCCCATACGCCTGATTATTCACGAAGACCGCCGCTGGTGGCGCGCGGTGGCGGCGGTTTTTGCAGTGCTTAGTTTGCTGGTGCTGTTGGCGACAGCCGCGCAGGGATGGCACCGGTATCTTGCCCCGGAAGGGCTGAGCGTTGGCCAAATGGTGACACTGGCGCTGTTCATGGGTGTGGAGATGGCGCTCGTGGCTGTCGCCATCTCGGCAGCGCTCTACCAGGGGATGCGCGTGGTGTTTGACCGCAGCCGTGAAGATGTTTGTGTGGTGCGTATGCAGGGACTGCGCATGGTTGAGCGCCGCCTTTCACTGTACGGCGTATCGCACGTGCGCGTAGAAAAAAGCCCGGAACACCGCGCTGTCGCCCTGTTTCTGGTGCTGCGTTCTGGCGAGGCGCTCGCGCTGGCTGCCCTGCCCGCGCACGAAGAAGAACAGGCGCAGTCCCTTGCCAGAACGATCCGCGTTTTCTTGCAGGTCCGTTAAAGCTTGTTTAAGTTGCCCAAACTGGTCTGCATTCTCTATTGTCCTAAACGCACAAAGGGCTTATGCTGTGGATGTAATGTGCGTTAGGAGGCACACCAAGAATGATCACTCACGAATACGTTGTCATGCAGTGGACGAAAGTACGCCAGAACGAACTCATTCACGAACGCGACCAGGAACGTCTGGTTTCCATTGCGCTCAACGAAACCAAAGCCAAACTGCGCGAACAAATCGCGCGCAAACTGCGCACCCGCTAAGCCTCAAACTTATACTTTTTGACGTTCGTATCCCCAGCCCAGCCTGGGGATATTTTTTTTCTCATCCACCATGAGTGGCACCTGATGGAATGCCGAGTTGTCTGTTAGCCGCCCTTGTATTTATAACGATTCACATTTAGATTCAGTGCGTTACCCCGTTTACCGAATCATGATAACAGGTCAAAAAAATATGACTGGGCAGATTGCGCTGCTGCTGCTGATACTGTTCGTTACCTCGGTTCTGCTGGCTTTTGAGTGGGTCACGGCGGATGTGATCGCCCTGGGTACCCTGATTACCCTGATCCTCACAGGGCTGCTGCCTGCAGAAGAAGCATTCGCTGGTTTTGGCAGCGAGACGTTCATCTTTCTGCTTGGATTGTTCATTATGAGTGCGGCGCTAACGCGCACCGGCGTGGTCGAAATGACGGGCAGGCTGATTGTACGGCACACCAGCGAGAACCCTAACCATCTGCTGGCGGTGGTGATGGTCGCGTCGTCTGGCCTTAGCGCATTCCTGAGCAATACGGCAGCCACCGCGTTCTTTCTGCCGTTGGTGCTGGGGCTTTCGCGGCGGCTGAGGACCAGTGCCAGCAAACTGCTGCTGCCGCTGGCGTTTGCATCAATTCTGACCAGCTCCGTAACCCTGGTCAGCACTTCGACCAATATCGTCGTCAACGCGCTGCTGACGCAGTACGGCATGGAGCCGATGGGTATGTTTGAGCTGACACCGGTGGGCCTGCCGATTGCGATCGCCGGGCTGCTGTATGTGTATTTCATCGGGCGGCGTCTGCTGCCAGACCGCACCAACGACGCACCTGATCTTGATGCCCTGGGCAATTACCCCTATCTGACGGAGGTTATCATCGTGCCAGATTCGCCGTTGGCGGGTAAATCGCTGGAGGAATCCGGGCTGGGAAAAGACCTCGACCTGAATGTGCTGCGCATCGTGCGCAATAAGTCCCGCTATATGGCACCCCGTGCCCGCACCCGCCTGGAAACCGGTGATGTACTGCTGGTGGAAGGCACGCGCGACGATCTGCTGAAGGTCAAGGATGTGGCAGGGCTGGAGTTCAAGGCGGATTACAAACTTCAGGAAGAAGCGCGCGTTGTGGCCCAACGGGAGGTGGCGGACGAGACCCAGGCCGAAACCGCAGATAACGCCGTCCTGAACGGCGGCACCATGCCAGCGTCTAATGGCGCTGTGGCACCGCCTGCCCCGGCAGAAGACCCAGTGCAGGAGCTGCAACTGATCGAACTGCTGATTCCGCCGCAGTCCTCCCTCATTAACCGCACCCTGCGCGGGTCACAGTTTCGGGAGCGATACGGGGTGCAGGTGTTGGCGATCAACCGCCACGACCGCAGCATTCGCCGTAAGCTGAGCCAGGTATCGCTGAAGATGGGCGACGTGCTGCTGGTACAGGGCAAGCCGGAAGATCTGGCGCAGCTTGAGGTCGAAAACTCCACCTTTCGCATCCTGGGGACGGTCAAGAACGAGCGGCCAAACTGGAAACGCGCGCCGCTGGCAATTGCGATCTTCCTGGGTACGCTGGCCGCCGCAACCTTCAATCTGCTGACCTTCCCCGTTGCGGTGCTGCTGGGGGCGGCGCTGGTCTTTGTTACGCGCTGCATCACACCTGAAGAAGCGTATCGGGAAGTGCAGTGGAGTGCCCTGATTCTGATCGGCAGTATGCTGGCGATTGGGGTGGCGATGGATAGAACCGGCGCGGCAGCGTACATCGCCAGCGAGATTGTGACCCTGATGGGCGATGCGTCGCCCTTCTGGCTGCTGACCGCGTTTTTTGTGCTGACGGTGCTCTTAACGCAGCCCATGTCCAACCAGGCGGCGGCGGTGGTGGTGGTGCCGGTCGCCATCACGACGGCAGTGCAGTTAGGGTTAAACCCGCGTGCCTTCGCCATGACGATTGCGCTGGCGGCCAGTTGTTCGTACCTCACCCCGCTGGAACCGTCGTGCCTTATGGTGTATGGCCCAGGGCGCTACAAATTCAGTGACTTTCTGCGCGTCGGTTCACTGCTCACGTTCATTATCTACATCATCACCATGATCGGTGTGCCGCTGGTGTGGCCCCTCAATGCCTAACTGCGCAAACTCCTGCAGCCGGGCAATCTGTGACGGGGTGGGACGAATGAAGGGGCGCACCCTGCGGATACAGGTCAGGGCTTCGTCCGGCGACATCCCCTCGCTGACGAAGTAGGCGGCAGCCATTGTGGGACCCCTGCCAAGTCCCTCCCAGCAGTGGATGTAGACCTTGCCCTGCTGCGCGACGATTTCGCGAATAAACCGAACGCCTTCGCTCAGTTGTTCCAGCGAAGGCGCTTCGTTATCGGCAGTGGGCAGGTGCAGATAGCGCACACGCTGCTTATCGATGCGCAGCTCATAAGAATATTCACGCCGCAGGTTGATGACCCCCGTTACGCCGCGGACGATCATTTTCTCCCAAACACGGTTGGCTGGCTGGCCGCCAATGATGAGATGCGGCGCAATGTAGCTGTAGCGTTCGAGCGGCCCACCTGTGATGAGCCGCCCGATTTTATCTGCGGCGGCCAGCACCGCGATCCGTGTTCCCTGCCGCCGTGCCTGGAGCGCCGTCCGCCAGATCTGTAGGATCAGGCGGTTATGCCGTGTGCGCGGTGGGGGTGCTGGGTCAGTGCGTGGCATGAATGGCCGTTTTCTGGTCAGCCGCGTGTGGCACGCCCGGCACAGCCACTTTCAGCACTGCCGGGAGGATTCTGATCTGGAGTGGAAACTTAGGATTGACCTCTTCACCGTCCAGGCCAATCATCTGTTTGCGGCGGCTGACGGCGACAGTGACCTCGCGCGCCTTCCATTGGGCAAGTGTCTTGCGTTCCCGCCCCACAGGGATAACGCTCTTAAGGGTGCTGAACATCACGCCCAGCAGCGAGCGCAAATCCGTGCCGGGGATGACGATCACGTCCAGCCAGCCGTCACTGATGCTCACATCCGGCGCGATGCTCACCCCCGGCAGGCCGATATTGGCGGAGTTGCAGATCATGCACGAGACGCCACGCCGCCGGATATGCCGTTTGCCGTCCAGCGTCAGGCGGTAGGTGGCCACACGCGGATTGTTGATTGCGCGCAGGGCCTGGCGGATGTAGGCCAGACGACCGAGGCGGCGCTTTTCTTCGCGTTCAACGGTCAGTGTCATTTCGGCTTCGAGGCCGATGCCGAGGCGCAGCAGAAAGTACTGGTCTTTATTCAGAGAGGCCATATCGACGCTGCGAATGTTGTACTCGCTCCCCATAATCAGGGCGATTGCCGCGCTCAGATCCTGCGAAATCCCCAGTTCAACAGACATCACGTTGGCTGTGCCGCCGGGGAAGATCGCCATCGGCACATGTGTTTCCATCAGGCCGCGTGCCACTTCCATAACCGTGCCGTCTCCCCCATATACACCCACGACATCTGCGCCAGACTTCACCGCTTCCTGCGCAAAGCGCATCGCGTCGCCGCGCTGTTGGGTAACGCGGATCTCAAACCGCATCCCGGCACTTTCCAGCGTCCGGCGAATGGTGTCTATCGGCGAAACGCCATTATCCAGCCCGGAAACCGGGTTCACTACCACCACAATGTTCTTAAACGTCGGGATTTCTCCGCGTTGTGCTTCTTCTCGATCTCTTAATTCGCTCATGTCTGGTTCCCGTCGAAAGATTTTCCTTAATTATGAGGCCGGGAATCAGAGGGCGATGAGACCTGCCTAACGCCTGCGTGAGTCGAGTCGTGTGAACCCTACAGGGATACGATCACCAGCAGCAGCAGCGCAATGACAATGATGAGCAGAAAATCCCCGGTACCGCCCACCCCACCGCTGAGGATCACCAGCGGGATGCTGCCGATGTTCTGTGCGCTGGGCGAACCGGGTGCGGGTGCGGTGATGAGCGGCGCAAGCGGGTATTCGTTGATATCAAGAAAGTACCACAGTGCCCCCATGATCAGGTAACCGTTCAGAAACCCGACCAAACCGCCCAGAATGCCGGACTGCAGATTGTTCTCCCTGGGGCGGCGGTCACGGTCGCGGTCTCGCCTGCCGCTGTTATCGGCCACATTGCCCTGGTAGGCGGCGTAAATGACCAGCAGAAAGATGCCCGCCTGAATGAAAAAGGTCTGATCGCGCGGCAGGTTAAGCAGCAGCACGCCGCGCAGCAGACTATCAAACTGGAACAAGAGAAACATCGCCAGCACCGCGCCAGCCGTCACCACAATTTCACGGTTCCAGCCGCGCAAAAAGCCGATGACAGCGGTAAACGTCGCAATAACCCACATCAGAGAGTAGAGTTCGATCATCGGCTTAAATCACAATCAGGACGATGAGGAACAGGATAATGACGGCAACTGCCAGCAAATCCCCTGTTCCGCCGGGGCCGCCTGCCAGTATATAAAGCGGGAGCTGCGAGATGGTTTGCGCGCTGGGCGAACCCTGCGCGGGCGCGGTGATGTAGGGTGACAGCGGATAGTTGTTGATGTGCATGAAGTACCACAGTGTCCCCCAGATCAGATAGCCGTTGATAAACCCGACGATCGCGCCCAGGATATTGGTCTGAAGCTCATCGCGGCCTTCACGGTCACCACTGCGCATGCGCGAGGCTTCTGTGCCGATGATGGCGCGCGTTTGATAGGCGAAGAAGACGATAATGCCGAACAGAGCAGACTGCACCAGAAACACCTGCTCTGCCGGGACATTCGCCAGCAGCGTCTGCCGGATGAGCGTGTCGAACTGGAAGAGCGCAAACAATCCCAGGATAATGCCGGAGGTGGCGATCACTTCTTTGTTCCATCCACGCCCGAACCCGATATACCCAAACAGGAACGCCATAATCCACAACAGTGCGGATAACTGCATCATACGCAACGACTCCCCGCCAGTTTCAGCAGCGCTTCACCGATCCTTGCAGCAGCATCCGGCTGTGCCAGCGCTGCGGCCTGAGACCGCATGTACGCCAGACGAACCGGGTCTTGCAGCAGCCGCAGAAGGGTCGGCAGCAGGTCCCGCTCCAGGTTAGCATCTTCCATCACAAGCGCGGCATCATGCTGCGCCAGATAATCTGCATTGACTTTCTGATAGCGCCAGGCATAAGGATACGGCACCAGCACCGCTGGCAGGCCAAAATGGGGCAGTTCACCCAGAATGCTGGCACCGGCGCGGCACACCACGAGATCAGCCGCCGCCATCGCAAGACCAATGTCGTGCAGGTACGTGTAGAGGTGATAGTGCGGTTGCTGTGCAAGCAATTTTAGCCGGTCTGCGTCCGCCTCGCCGCTGATGTGTATCACCTGCACCCCGGCTTGCAGCAGGTCATCCAGGTGGGCAACGAGCGCGTTATTCAGGCTGCGCGCACCCAGGCTTCCCCCCATCACTAGCAGGGTCTTGCGCGCGGGGTCAAGCCCAAAGCGTGCGATGCCGGCTGCGCGGGTCGCTGCCAGCAGGCTGTCGCGCAGGGGGTAACCCGTCACCACCATCTGACCCTCGCGGAAGAATGGTTGTGAGTTCGGCGTCGTAACGGCCACTTGCGCTGCCAGATGCCGGATAACGCGAATCGCCAGGCCAGGTTCGATGTCTGGCAGAAAGATCAGGATGGGCACGCGCACCAGCCAACCAGCGAGGGTCACAGGGAAGCAGACCCACCCACCGGTGGTAAGGATAGCCGCCGGGCGCTGCCGCAGCAGCAGCAGCAGCGCCCGCAGGGTCCCCGCCATAATCCTGAGCATGCTGGCCAACGCGCGCAGTGGCCCCACGCCATGCAGCGGGCCGGCCTGTACCTCGTGGTAGGCAGCAAATGGCACGCTGGATTTTTCCACCAGCGGGCGCTCCATCCCCCCAACAGACCCGGCAAACACAAACTTAACTTCGGGGCAGCGTTTGTGAATCGCTTCGGCTGTGACCAGTGCGGGGTACACGTGACCGCCTGTCCCCCCGGCTGTGATCAAGATTCGCAACATCCACTCTCCGTTCGGGTGAGAATTCCTTCAGCAGCGTCACACGCTGAACACTCAACAGCAGCCCCACGCCCACCAGCAGCGTCACCAGCGACGATCCGCCAAAACTGATGAAGGGCAGCACGACGCCGGTGGGCGGCACCAAACCCAGCATAACGGCAATATTCAGCAGTGCCTTAGAGGCCACCAGCAGCGTTACCCCAGCGGCCAGCAGTGCCCCAAAGGGATCTGTGGCACGCTGTGAGATCTGCAGCCCCCGCGTGATAAACAGGACGAACAACAGCACGACCATCCCCGCGCCCAGAATCCCCAGTTCTTCCCCGATGACGGCAAAGATGCTGTCCGTATGTGGCGCGGGCAGCCCACGGAACTTCTGAAGGCTTTCACCCAGGCCGCGCCCGGTAAGGCCGCCGTTAACAAAGGCGATGTAGGCCTGCTGAATGTGATAGTCTGCCTCTGTGATGTCTGTGAGGCTGGCGAAGTATTCCGGCAGGCGTTCCTGCGCGTAAAACGGGATGCTGCCCGTGAGCACGCCCACAACGCCCACACTGAAGACGATAGCGGCGGCAGCAGCAATCTGGAACATATCTGCACCTGCCAGGAAGAACATTGCGCCGCATACCACAACGATAACGGCGGCGGTGCTCAGGTCCGGTTGCAGCACGACCAGCCCACACACCACACCGACCAGCACCGAAAACGGGATAAGGCCATAGGTGAGGCTGCGCACGCGCGTGTTCTTGGCGCTCAGCCAGGCTGCCATATAGATCACCATGACCAGTTCTGCCGCCTCCCCCGGCTGAAAACGCCCGCCGATCAGGGCGCGCCTGGCGTTGAACACCAGATCGCCAAACAGCAGCACGGCGACCAGGGTCGCAATTGATACCAGCAGCAGCGGCACCGCGAAACGCCTCACGCGGCGATAATCGAACACAACGACAAGCAGGGCGACGGCGATTCCAATCCCCATGTTGCGCCCCTGCTCAATCACTTTACTGAGCGTCTGCATCACATCCGGCTCGGTGATCGGTTGGCCGGTCTCGGCGGCCAGATCCTCGGCCTCCTGGCTGCTCCAGTAGAAGGTGGTGCTGTAGACCATGATAAGCCCTATGGCCAGCAGAATTCCAAGGATCACCAGCAGCGGTCGGTCCAGCGTGGCGAAAAAGCTCAGGCTGCGCTCGGCAGGGCGTATGCCAGCGCGCGCTGCCACACCACCCATTTCCAGCGTGGTGCTGCGTTTTGGACGTACCGGTTGTGGGACAGCCTCGGCTGCGTCCACAAACTGCGGCGGCAGGGGTTGGTCTGACATTCAGCGTACCTTCGTCTAATGATCGGCTGCGCGATGGCGTGCTGCGCAGGGGCAGCGGGATCGACACCGCATGAAACGTGCAGATGCTTATGGCTATTATAGCGCGTTAACGAGTTGGCGAAAGTGCTCCCCGCGCTGGGCAAAATCCAGGTAGGCGTCGTAGCTGGTCATTCCGGGCGAAAGAAGCACGACATCACCCGGCTGCGCCCGTTCTACCGCGCACTGCACGGCTTCTTCTAGCGTCTGCACCCGGGTGACAGCGCTGGTGCTGCCGGTCAGCCGTTTGATGGTATTGACGACGATGTCGCCATCGCGCCCGAAAGCGACGATGTGGCGGGTTTTGGCAAGTGCCAGCGTGATGAGTTCATCCCAGGGAAGTTTTTTATCTGCGCCACCCAGCAGCAGGATGAGCGGTTCATCGTAGCTGTTGAGGGCCGCGGTCACGCGTTCTGGTGCAGTGGCGATGCTGTCGTTGACATACGTCACAGCGTTGACCACGCGCACAGGCTCCAGCCGGTGCGCCACCGCCTTAAAGGCCTTAACAGCCTGCGCCATTACTTCTGGCGAAACACCGGCTGCCCCGGCGATGGCGCAGGCGGCCAGCACGTTGAGAACGTTATGTTCGCCGCGCAGCGGAATGTCGCTTACTTCGCACACGACCTGAGGATCGCCATCCGTGCTGGCCCGCCCGGCAACGACAAGCCGCTGCCCCACCAGAAATGCCCCGTCCGCCACGATTTCGCGGCGGCTGAACCACAGCAGTTCGCCGCTGGGAACATCTTCCAGCATCCGTGTGCCGAGGTCATCGCGGCCAAGCACCGCTATACCCTCCGCAGATTGGTGTGCGATGATGTTTGCTTTGGCGCGAAGATACGCCTCCATCGAGCCATGACGATCCAGGTGATTGGGCGTGATGTTGAGGATCGCGCCGATCTGCGGGCTGGTGAACATCAATTCGAGCTGAAAGCTGGAAAGTTCCATCACCACGCGGTGATCTGGCCGGATGCCCATCATGACATCCAGAAGCACTTTGCCGATGTTGCCGCCCACCCATGTGGTGACGCCGCTGGCCTTCAGCATTTCGCCGACCAGCGTCGTTGTGGTTGTTTTTCCGGCGCTGCCTGTGATCCCGATGATGGGGGCGGGGCAGCGATCCACAAACAACTGTGCGTCGTTTGTGATCGGAATCTGGCGTTGGGCGGCCTGCTGCAGCAGCGGGATTGTGAGCGGAACGCCGCCGGATACACACACCAGATCGGTGTTGTTCAGAAGCGATTCCGGATGGCCGCCCAGCGCAAACCGCACATTCGGGTAATCCTCTGCGCTGATGCCGAGCTGTTCCGCGCTCTTGGCATCGGTCACCGTGACCAGTGCGCCAATCGTGGGCAGCCAGCGGGCCAGCGCCTGCCCCTGGCGGGCAAACCCCACCACCAGCACGCGGCGGCCGCTGAGGATATCGGATTGTTGCATAAAGAACATATGAGATCTCCTAAAGCAGCGCTAGCGCCACACCTATCATGCCGCTCAGCAGGCCGACCAGCCAGAAACGCTGTACGGTCTGGGTTTCGCTCCATCCGCTCATCTCGAAGTGGTGATGCAGTGGAGCCATGCGGAACAGGCGCTGGCCTTTTGTCCATTTGAAATAGCCAACCTGCAGGATAACACTGATCGTCTCAGCAATCGGGACTATGGCGATGATGGGCAGCAGCAGCCACTGCCCGGTCATGACGGCGACGACGCCCAGTGCTGCCCCCAGCGATAACGCACCCAGATCACCCATGAAGAGCTGTGCCGGATGCGCGTTGTACCACAGGAAGGCAAAACACGCCCCCACCACCACAAAGCAGAACTGCGTGAGGAAGAACTGCCCCTGAATAAACGCAATCACGCCATAAGCAGCAAAGGCGCTGGCGGTGATAATTCCGGCGAGGCCGTCCATGCCGTCGGTGAGGTTGACAGCGTTAGACATGGTGACGATGATGCCCATCGTCAGTGGGATGAACAACACCGGGCTGATGGGAAACGAGGCGTTCAGCAGCGGCAGCAGAATTTCGTTGGCAAAGGAAAACCCACCCTGGTACAGCGAGATGATGCCGGCCGCGCCGCCAGCCAGCAGGAGCTGCCACAGCAGCTTGCTGCGCGCGGAGATGCCCTCACCCTGAACCCCGCGTGACTTTTGAATCCCTGCCCAATCATCGATCATGCCGAGGATGGCATAGCCCACAAGCACCGCCAGCGGCAGGAAAACGCTGGCACCCGACCCCGTTTGAACGATACTGGCGACATTGAAAACCAGCGTAATTACCAGCACCGGCAGCACAATCATGATGCCGCCCATCGTGGGTGTTCCCACTTTTTTCTGCTGGCCTTCTGGAAGCTGGACGCGAATCTGCTTGCCGATTTTGAGCCGCCGCAGAATTTCGACAAACGGCCCTCCCCAGATAACGGTCAAGATGAATGTTAAGACACCGGCGGTAACTGACAGCGGAAAATTCGAGTTCATGAGCAGTTGTCTCTCTAATATTGGGTGAGGAAACGGCGAGGCGAATCGTGCCTGTACGCCGCGCCCTCGTCTCTATTCGCCTTTATCGAAAGCGCCGTAACTCCCCTGTCTTAAGCGATGGAGCGACACAGCGTACTTGCGCGAGACGTAAAAAACCCGACCGTGAACCGATTTTGAACGTGCAGCGCCAAAACTGCCGGGGCAGCGGCAGTCTACCGGAGCGCCAGTGCGCCGCAGGTCAACCTGCGCAGATGCGTCGAGGGTAGAAGCCCCGCCTTCAGGCATGGGGAGTATGTCACTCGTCCGCATATTTGCCAATGGCGTGTTTGTCGCCGGGCGAAGATAACACACATGGTACAGCACATCCAGCGCCGATGTGCTTAGCGCCACACCAGCCGGTAGCGTCCGCGCGTTTCCTGCGACGTTGCAGTGTACATAAGCGTTTCGCCATCAATCACCACAATATCCGCATGCCCCACCCCCCAGTTAAAGGTCATGTCCATCAGTACAGGGT
>CAZQIJ010000087.1:0-13174 GCA_964592955.1 uncultured Anaerolineaceae bacterium | reverse complement strand
TAGCGCTGGCAGAATATCTCATCCTGGAAGGGCTGGCGGAATCGTTTGCCACCGAACTTTACGGCCAGGATATGGCGGGTCCCTGGGTGACAGAACTCCCCGACGAGGTTGTGGCTCCCCTGACGCCGCTGTTCGCGGAGAACCTGGAACTGCGCGGCCTGGCCGCCCTGCAAAGGTTTATTTTTGGCAGCCCGGATGAAGGCATCCCGATGATGTCTGGCTACAGCATCGGCTACCGGATAGTGCAGGCGTACCTGAAAAAGACCGGCAAGCGCGTGGTGGAGGCCACCTTTGAACCCGCAGCGCACATCATCGGGGAGTCCGGGTATTTTGCCTGAAGCGGCACACTTACGGCGATTCTGCGGGCAGAATGCTGCGATAGAACCAGATGTTCTCCTCTGGGTCGCCGTAGAACGGGCGCATGAAGTCCAGCTCAAATGCGCGGACCTCAAAGACTTCAGCGTTCGTCTCCAGGTACAGCAGCGGAAAGCGCGGCAGTTCTGTGCAGGTGCTCTCCACTGCCAGCGCCTGTACCCAACCAAACCCACTGAAACGCTGCACGCGGTACCAGGTTGTGTTTTGGTTGACGGCCATCAGGCGCGCGGCACTCGTGTTGGTGTAGTAGCCGATGACGGTATAGCCAAGACCAGGGCCCGCGCGTAGATTCAGGACATCTGTGCCCGTCGTCTTCACAGTACCGGCGCAGCCGCGCTCCTGGGCAACCAGGCGTGCGGCATTAAGCGGCGTGGCCAGCGGGATGGCGCGCCCATCCAGAAACCCTTCACCCGCCGCAAGGGTGACGCCTCTGTCTCGGGCGTCGCCCCCGGAGTCGTCCTCAGGATCCATGCTGACTGCGGCGCTGCCCTCGGCGATCGTGATGACCGGGGTCTGCTCGAAGCTGGACCACATTGCAGCCAGGCCGTGCTGCGGTGTGACGGCGACCGTGCCCAGGCGCAGCGTGTAATCGAGTGTGCCCGCAGCAGTGCGCTGTATGGCATGGCCTTCCAGTGTGGTTTCCAGCCGCACGACGCCCGCATCTGTGCGTTCAAATACCACGATTTCCAGGCGGCTGTCTGGCATCAGCAGCAGTTCGGCGGAGTCCGCAAAGGTCACCAATGCCCGCCCGGTGCGGTCTGTTGTGATCACGTCCCCCACACCCACAATGGCCACAGAGTCTTGCGGGAGTGACAGCGGGCGTACCGTGTTGGCGCGCTGGATGCTTAGCCCGCGATTGATCACCGTGATGGTCGCGGCGTAATCCGACTGGGCCGCAGCGCTGAAGACAGCAGTGCCCAGCAGCAGAAGCAGTACCAGAACTTTAGATGGCATGCAGGGAGCCCTTCTCTGAAGCGGCGTGCAGTGGTGTGACAGTGACCGGCAGTTCTACAAAAAATGTTGTGCCCACATTCTCTTTGCTGACAAACCAGATGCGCCCACCATGCGCATCCACCACCGACTTAACCAGGCTTAATCCCAGGCCGGTGCCCGGTATGGCGGCGGTTGCGGGGCTGCGCACACGGTAGAACTCTGTGAAGAGTTTGTCCTGCGCGCTGTCAGGAATGCCATAGCCGGTATCTTCTACTTCGAAGCGCAGAACGCCGCCCGGCGTCTCGTCGCTCCGATGATGCAGCCGCAGCGTGATCTGGCCACCGTCAGGCGTATATTTGACGGCGTTGCTTACAAGATTGGCAAGGGCCTGCGTCACCTGAACGCTGCGCCCACGAATGAGCGGTACCTGGTCGCCAAAATCCAGCACAAAACGCTGCTGTTTCTGTTCCATCTCGTAGAGATACTGGCCGATGACATCCAGCGCAATCTGCGAAAGGTCGATGTCTTCGGTTCTGACTTCCATTGAGCGCAGGTGCTCGAGGTTCAGAATATTTTCGATGAGGCGCAGCATCAACTGCGTGGACTGTTCAATCCGCTGCAGATAGCGCTGCTGTTCGTCGGTGAAGGACTCGATATCCAGTTGCAGCAGCGACAGATATCCGCTGATGACACCGAGTGGGTTCTTGAGATCGTGCGACGCCATGCGGATCATCTGGGTCTTCACCCGGTTCAATTCGGCCAGCGCGGTCACGTCACTGAGGATAACTACGCACAGATTATGGTGAGCCAGAGGCGCGGCATAGAGATTGAGGGTCTGCTTGCCCAGGTCAAGTTGTTCCTGGAAGACCTCCCCCTGCTGGAACTGCTGTTCAAGCCATTCCAGGCGTTCGCTGTTCACCCCCCGCTGAGCGAGAAATTCCTCAAGCGACCCTGGAGCTGCGGCGTGCCCGTCAGCGGGCGGTGCAGCCTGAAGCGTGTCCTGAAGGGCGCGGCTGGCCAGCGCGATTTTTCCCTTCAGCGGGCTGCGTGATTTGCTGAGGGGGCTGCCCTCTGGCGTTCCGGTTTCAATAAGCGCCATGTAGGCAGGGGCGTTCTCCAGGACAGTGCGCAGAACATCTTCCTGTTGGCGGGAAAGGGTGTAGAGAATGCGCGTTTCCAGACCCGGCGCGATCTGCTGTGCCAGGTCAAGCAGCAGGGTACGAGCGCTGGCGGGGATGGCTCTGGAACAATGTGCGGCGATTGTTCCAATGCAGCGGCCCTGTGACAGCAGCGGCACGACAATGCGGTTATCACGGTAGACGAGGGTGCGGGTGCGGCGTGTTTCGTCGCGCATGGTGCGCAGTGTGTCGTCCACAGGGCTTTCAGGCAGCAGCGCGCGGCCTGTGCTGTAACCGATCAGCGTTTCACCCGGTTCAAGCGCAATCCACACCGTGTGTGCCTGGACGACACGCTTCACATCCTGGGTCAGCCGCGCGATAACGTCTGGCAGGCTGATGTTCGGATCCCCGGCAGCAACCACGCTTTCCAGCAGCAGTTCGGCACTTCGGCGTCGCGTCAGTTCGTTGGCTGCGTCCTGCGCCAGGTTGATCACCGCCGGGAGGATCAGTGCCAGTGCCGGGTACAGCGGCGGCACGATTTCGCGGCTGACCGAGAAGTGTACCGACCCCGCCGCAAAGACGAGCAGCATTCCCAGCGGCGGCGTGATCAGCTTGCCCATAACCGGGATCTGTGTGTAGAGCAGACTCGCGGCGAGTGCCAGCAGGGCAGCCAGAAAGATCTGTCCCGTCACGGGCTGGTCGCGCAGCGCATGGTTACGGATGAGCGTTTCGACGGCGTGTGCCTGCACTTCAACGCCGTTCATGGTTTCGCCTGCTTCTGAGGAAGGCACAGGATAGTTATCTACCGCGCCCTTCGCCTGCATCAGCCCCACCAGCACAACTTTATCTGCAAACGTCTCTGCGGGAATTTCGCCATCGACGACAGCCCGCAGCGAATAGACGGGAAATGTGGTGCCCGGCGGACCGAAAAAGTGCTGTGCCCACAAACCGTTCGCGTCTACGGCCAGCAGCCGTTCCGGGGTAACCTGAACCTCATTTTCGGTTGGGATAATCAGTTGGGGCGCTGCTTGCGCGGGAATACGCAGGTAAGCGAGGTAGGTGGCAAACGGTGAAGGCAGCGTGGGGGTGGTGCTGCCCTCAATCGTAACGCGTGAAGGCTGGCGTCGCACGACACCATCCACATCGGTGACCGTGTTGGCATAGCCCACGTAATCGGCTGCGCTGCCGAGGGTCGCAACGGGAAGCACCGCGCTGCTGAACCCAATCTGGCCGTTGTTTTCCAGGCGCATGTTCCCCACGCCTGCTGCCGTCACGACGGTACGCAGACGGTTATCGCTGCTGCGGGCTGCCGTGATCGCTTCGGCAAACAGGGCGTCGTCAGGCGTGGGCTGGGCAAAGATCAGGTCAAATGAGACGACGCGTGCGCCGCCGGTGTTGAGTACCGCAATGAGACTGGCATAAACCGACCGTGACCATTCCAGCGGGCTGCGCCCGTAGGCTTCCAGGCTGGCATCATCCAGCGCCACAATGACGATATGGTCTGAAACCTGTCGTTCTGTGAAGTAATTGTCGTTGAGGCTCAGGCGAACTGTGGCGAACAGATTCGTCGCAACGATCGCGGTGATCACTATCGTCGTAAACAGCCCCAGCGCGAGCCCCTGGTTTGCCCGTTGTCTTCGCGTGATTTTGGTGGACTGAGGGCGCAGTGTGGTCATGGTTCAGGTGTGCTGTCTGGAACCGCTTCGGTGGCCTCACCGGTTTCGGTAACGTTATCCGGGAAAGTGCGCAACCCGGCACAGTCCTCGGCAATTGTCGCACCGGTCGAAAGCACCCAGCCGAAACCGTCCTGATACGGGATGCGGTACCAGTCGCCGCTTTCAACGACTCCAAAGAACCGCGATACATCGTCCGGCAGAATCGTACCGAGCAGCTCAGCCTCGCGGCTGGGGGTGGCGCGCACATTGATGCTGACATCATCCACGGTTGTTAAGACCGCATCGCAGCCATCCAGGGCAGAATCAAGCTCTGCGAAGGTGCTGGCACGCACCACTTCGCTAAGCGCTTCACTTACAGCGGCGCGGATTCCGAATTCGGGGGGTACACTGGCTTCGGCGCTCTCTTTCGCGGCTGTAACCGTGCCTTCGGTGACGAGCATCCCTGCGCGGCCAGACTCTTCGACCCGTACAGAGAAAGCCGTACCCCGTGCTGCCAGTGACATGGACGGAGTATTGACGTTGTAGTTCGAGTTTGCGTCCAGTGCGCGGCCAATGCGCTGCAGCGTTTGGCCGGCAATGATTTCAACCGTCAGGTTGAAGGCAGCGTCTTCTCCCTCAAACTCCACGATGCCATACTGCGTGTCGGGCAGCAGCTCGGTGTCGATGCCGTTGGCAAAGAAGGTAATGCGCGCGCGTCCGGTTGCGTCTGTGCGAATAATGTCCCCCACCCCAACAATTGCCTCTACCTGCACAGGTAGAAATGCTGAGGTATTGACGCGGCGAACTTCGACACCGGGGTTCAGCACTTCAAGGGTCGCGGCGAGCTCCGCGTTCTGGGCGTTTGCGGCAGAAAGAAGGACAAAGAACACAATGAACAGAGCGGAAAGTCTGATGTGCGGCATTGTTCGACCTTATCTAGTGTCAGCGCATTGCTACTGTTAGTGTACTGACTTTTGAGGAGAAAACAACCACGAGCGCGCGCAGATTCCGGCCAGATCACCGTCCGGATTACCGTGCTGCGCGGCGTGTGTGTTGTCAGGCCGCGCAGCATCCAATACACTTTACTGTAGACCGGTGTGGGGCAGCGGGTTTGTATGGGTGAGGCGGGCTTGGGGGTTTCCTGTGCCTGTAGCCCGTACAGCGTTTTGCCACAGCCATTGTGCTGTCATACAGACAGACCCTGAAGGATGAAGGCGAACCGGATTTTACCGGTACCGGATTTACACAACTGACTAAGCCACACAAGAAAGAGGAAATATGACCAACGATCGACGGTTCAGCGGCGAAATCGAACGTCTGCGCGCCCCTGAACGCCTTGCGCGGATGGAGATTGAGACTGTGGTGGCGCGCAGCCTGGAAGGGATCACGCCAGCGTCTGTGCTGGATATTGGAACTGGCAGCGCGGTGTTTGCCGAGGCCTTTGCGGCGCGCGGTCTGCGCCCAGCCGGCATTGATCTGCGCGAAGACATGCTGGAAGCGGCACGGCAGTTTGTGCCGCATGGCGATTTTCGTGTCGCCCATATGGAACTGCTGCCGTTTGCAGACGCCAGCTTTGACCTGGTCTTCATGGGCGTTGTACTGCACGAGGCAGATGACCTAACGAAGGCCCTTCAGGAAGCACGGCGCGTGGCAACCATGCGCGTGGCCGTACTGGAATGGCCGTACGAAGTGCAGGAATTCGGGCCGCCGCTCGACCATCGCCTGAAGGTGGAACAGGTGACGGCAGCGGCAGCGCAGGCCGGGTTGCTCGCTGCGCATCACCGGCTGACAGATATGGATCTATACCTGCTGGAGGTACGCTAGGGCTGCGGTACAGGCATCCACGCCGCCCTGGCTGTAGGCGATCCAGGCCATAGAGCGGGGCTGCTGGACCTGATAGCGTTCGAGCTGTGCCTGCCAGCGGGCGAGTTCCTGCGCGGCGGACTCCACAATCGTCTAAGGAGCAGTCCTTAGCATGCGCAGCAGCGTGCCGTAAACAACCAGCCGACCTTCGTCATATTTGAGGCCGCCGGATACCCTGCCGCTCTTGTGGATCTCGCACACGGTGCTGTCACCCATGTGTCGTTTCATCGAGTCCTCGACCTGGAGACGCTGTGCTTCAAAGTAGGTTTGGAGTTCGGGAAATTCTGGTTTCATCGCGTTATGTGGATCCGTTATTGAGCGTTCACACTGATCATAGGCTATGAGGCCAGTGAAGGAAAAAGCTTGTGCGTGTTCAGCCAGCGCGCCGCGTTATCCGCGAAGCATGCTGGCAGGAAGCCTTTCTTGTATCGCAGCGGCAACACGGAAGGCGTTTGCCAGGGCAGGCATAGACATCTCCCCGGAATACCATTACCCACGTCCTGAACTTGAGGCGAAATTGCCCGCACCCTAAGGCTGTTCCAGGAAAATCATCAATCACGTGTAGGGGCGGGGCAATGTCCCCGCTCGCCGGGAGGGTCTTCGTCGTGCCAGCGTAGAGCGTATGCAGGATCATACGGCTGGGCAGCCCACGCCGCCCCCTACTTAAGGCCGCTGGTCGCAAAACTCTCGATGAAGCGGCGCTGGAACACAATAAACAGCACCACCAGCGGCGTGATCACCAGCACGGTGCCCGCCATCAGTTCGCTGTAGCGTGCGCCTACTTCGGTAGTCTGGTACAGCCGGTTAAGCCCGACGGTGAGCGGGCGGATTTCTTCTGAGCGGGTGACGATAAACGGCCACAGAAACTCGTTCCAGTGCGTGCTGATGCTTACCAGCGCAAACGCCACATAGGCCGGGATCGACAGCGGCACATACACATGACGCAGAAGCTGCCAAAGGCTTGCCCCGTCAATGCGCGCCGCGTCTTCGAGTTCCGGCGGGATCTCCCTGAACGTCTGCCGCATCAGCAGCACACCGAACGCAGATCCCCAGTAGGGGAGCATGAGGGCAATGCGCGTATCAAATAACCCCAGCGCGCGAATAGTCGTCAGGTTTTGCAGCAGCAGCACGCCGGTTGGAATCATCAGTTGCAGCAGCACCAGCACCAGCAGCAGCGAACGCCCCACAAACTGCATGCGGGCAAACGCATACCCTGCCAGCGTGATGGTGACCAACTGCACGCCCAATGCGCCGGCTGCAAAAATCACAGAGTTCAGAAGGTGCAGTCCCCAGGGGGCAATGGCAAAAGCAGACTGGTAGTTTTCGAGCGTGATGCGGCTGCCCACAAAGATGCTGCCCTGTGTGACCGCCTCCACAGGTGGACGGAAGCTCATCAGCACGGAGAAGATCAGCGGCAGCAGCCAGACGACCGCCACCACGATGACGACCGCATCTGCCACGCGTCGCCCGGTTCCACGTGGGAAGAGCCCTGGCATTCCACCACCCATGTCGCCGGTACGAACGTCTCCCCTGGTTTGGCCAGTGCTGCCGCGCCTATTCATATTCGCGTCCCCCGCGCTCAGATAAGAAGAAATTCGACACGGTGAAGATAAGCAGAATCGCCACCAGGATCACGGTCATGGCGTTGGTGTAGCCGAGGTTGCGGCGTTCCGGCAGGTTCTGGAAGATGAAGTACAGCAGCAGGTTGCCGCGATCCGCCGGATTTCCCTGGTTCAGGACCTGAAGCTGCTCGACCGTCTGAAAAGCGAACAGGAAGGCGACAACGGTAATGAAGAGTGTGGTGCGGCGCAGCAGCGGCAGCGTCAGGTAGCGCACCTGCTGGAAAATGCTGGCACCGTCAATGCTGGCGGCCTCATAGATATCGCGCGGGATGTTCTGCAGGCCCGCCAGGTAGAAAATCATGTAGTAGCCAACCTGCTTCCAGATGTTGACCAGCAGCACCGAAAGCAGCACCACATTGGGATTGCCTACCCAGTTCACCGTAGGGATGCTCAGCCCATTCAGCACAGCGTTGATTAACCCAACGGTATCCGAATACAGAAAGGCGAATATGCTGGCTGCGCCGATGGTGGGCAGCAGTGACGGGTACACGATGGCGAAACGCCACAACCCCAGGCCGCGCATCGCACGGTTCAGCAGCAGCGCCATCAGCAGCGATAAGGGGACGCCAATCGCAACGGTTCCGATGGTGAAGACAAACGTGTTGATCATCACCTGCCCGAAGCGCCTGCCCAGAAAGTGCGAGGGGTCAAACAGGTCGGCATAATTCTGGAACCCGACGAATGCCCAGGGGTCAGCGGCGCGCTGGCCAGGTTCGTAGAGGCTGGAGATCACCGTCGTCACCGCCGGGTATAACGTGAACATCACCACAATAATCAGCGTAGGGGCGACGAATAGATACGGCACGATCCGCTGCCAGCCTGCGGTGGGGGTCACACGCGCTTCAGTAACTGTGGTAGGGGTATCGGTAGTGAGTGCGGACATAAGAAAGGCTTTCTGAAACGGACGGGGGACGTTGGCCGTCCCCCGCCTGTACCGAACTTAAGCGGTAATTTTAGCGGTATTCTTCCAGAAGCCCGTCGATCTGTTCCTGAGCGGAGGCCAGGGTTGCTTCGATCTCTTCTGCCGGGGTCTGCCCAGAGAGGATGCTGCTCAGTGTGCTGTTGATGATGTTCTGGACGTCAATCGTGCGGTAAGATGCGAATTCGCGGTCGGCGATTTCGAGCTGATCGCGCGCAACAGCGTACTGCGGGAATTCTTCCGCACGCGCAGCCAGCGGTTCCAGTTCCCAGGCGCTCATGCGGGCGGCCACATACCCACTCGCCACACCCCAATCCGACTGCACTTCAGGAGAAGACAGATATTCCACCCAGGCCCAGGCCGCCGCAAGTTCATCGTCAGACTTGCTGCCGTCGTCAAAGATGTAGAGGTTGCCGCCGCCTGTGGGGGTGCCAAAGCCGGTACCATCTTCACCCGCCGGGCCAGACGGTGTGAACGCCACACCCACCTCGAACGAGGCGTTGTTCAGGATGTTGGAGAGCGAGCCGGTGGTGTGGTAGATCATGGCGGCCTGACCGTTCAGGAACGCGGTAGGCGTATCGCCCCAGGCAGAACCACCCGCCGCGCAGATGCCGTGTTCGTTCCACAGGGCCAGCATGTAATCCAGCGCACCCAGCGCTTCTGGCGTGTTGAAGTAGACGGTGGCCGGGTCTTCGGGGTTGGTCAGGGGCTGTCCATAGGCATCGACAAAGCTCTCGAAGATCCAGATCGGGAAACCGCCCTGAACCGGCAGCATCAGGCCGCAGCGGTCATCGGTTTCGAGCGCCATTGCCATTTCGAGCAGTTCTTCGTTGTTCTGAGGCGCATTCTCAAAACCCGCTTCGGCCAGCAGTTGCGCGTTGTAGAACAGTACCGGGGTGCTGCGCTGGAACGGTACGCTCCAGAGCGTGCCTTCTTCGTCTACGCTGTTTTCCAACAGCGCAGGGAAGGTGTCTGCGATCTGTTCATCGCTGAGGTATTCGTCGAGGGGGATGATGGTACCTTCTTCGATGAAGCTGTAGAGGTCAATCGCCAGCATCACAGCGACATCAACCACCGGGGCTTCGCCTTCGGCACGGATGGTGTCACGGGTCTGGGTGTAGCTGCCGGTATAAACGGGGTTAATGGTAATACCGGGGTTCTGTTCCATGAAGTCTGCTGCATAGCCGTTAATGGTTTCTACCAGGGGGCCATCGACTGCAAGGGGGTAGTAAAAATCGATGACGATGTTTTCGTCCTGGGCCGCGACCGCACCAAAGGTGAGCAGCAGCGCCAGCAGCAAGACCAGTTTCGTTGCTTTCATAGGGAACAACCTCCATATGGAAATCAGGCACGGAAAGTTTAGCGTGCAATGACGATGGCTTCGTTAAGCTTGTGCTAAATCCTGGAGTCAAAAGCGCTGCCCCCCAAAGCCTTGCCATTTTGTACAAGACGCTGGCGGGTGACCTGGACTATGATCGAGATGTGCTGGAAATCCAGCACAGGCAGCGCATACTTGTGAAAGGAAAGCCTACCCTATGCAGAAAATCACGACCTACCTGTGGTTTAACGACAACGCCGAAGAAGCGATTCAATTCTACATGTCGATCTTCAGTGACGCCAAACTCCTGAATGCTTCGCGTTACCCGGAGGGGTCGCCTGGCAAGGCTGGCACCCTGATGACTGCGACTTTTCAGCTTGAAGGGCAGCAGTTCATTGCGTTGAACGGTGGCCCCCAGTATAAGTTCAACGAGGCCATTTCGCTGCTCGTCAACTGCGAAACGCAGGAAGAAGTGGATCGCCTGTGGGCGCAGTTAAGCGAGGGTGGGGAAGAACAGCCGTGTGGATGGCTGAAGGACAAGTTCGGCCTGTCGTGGCAGATTATCCCGGAAGCGCTGGGCAGGCTCATGAGCCAACCGGACGCGGTAAGGGCGCAGCGTGTCGTCGAAGCGATGCTCCAGATGAAGAAGATCGACACTGCCGCACTGCAGGCGGCTTACGACGGGGTGTAGTGACTGGCCGGGTGTGCGAACCGGGGATGTGCGTCCCCGGTTAACACACGCTATGATCCCGTCCCTGCATAGTGGCGCAGGCCGAACCGCCACAGCCGGTAGGCCAGGAAAAGCATTAGGGCGGCTGCCAACGGACTGATGAACGCAAGCAGGCCCACATCCTGCCCCAGCAGCGCGCTGGCGGGGTAGAACGATGCCAGCCCATATGGGATGAGCCACGTCAGCACAATCGAAATGGCGCGCGGGTAGATAGAAAGCGGGTACTGCGCGAACAGGTGATTATCAAACACCGCGCGCGTGACCGGCACAGAGTTGATGATCCAGAAGGCGCTTACGGCTGTCGCCAGATTCAGCGCGATGAAAATCAGGCCGCCGCTGATTACCGTAACCAGCACATAGACTACATGGGCAAGGGTCACCGGAATGGCGAGCGCCGTCCACGCGTAGGTGACGAGTGCCGCCCCCACCAGAAAGTTGCCGATTCCATCGTGGCAGAAGCGATCCGCCAGCAGGTGAAACAATGGATCAATCGGACGCACGAGGAAGCGGTCAAACTGCCCGCTGCGAATGTAGACATCGCCGACCGTCCACAGGTTATCTGCAAACATATGGTTGATGGACTTGGCCAGCGTGAGCAGCCCGTAAATGAGGAAGACCGCTTCCAGCGACCAGCCGTTTAAGCTCGGAATCTGGCGCATCACAATCCAGATGGTCAGGAGTCCCGCGCTCTGGATAGCGATGGTGGATGTGGAACCAATAATGAAACTGGCGCGATACTCCATGAGGATCTTGAGCCGCTGTACCAGAAACAGCCAGTAAAGGCCCATGTAGTGCTTGACCTGGTGTGACATCGTTGTGCTCCCTATCCACCCTGCACCGTGACCCGGCGCGCTGCGAAGCTGAACACAGTGCGCGAGACCACCCACAGCCCGCCGACCCAAACAGCCTGGGTCAGCCAGCGCAAGGGCGCTTCGCTTAGCGGGATGGTGCCGCTTAGTATTCCCATTGGCACGTAGCTGGCCTGCGAGAATGGGATCATGGTGGCCAGCGTGCGCAGGGGGTCTGGCATCATGTTCAGGGGGATCAGCGAGCCGCTGAAGAACAGCCAGAACCCTTCATGCAGCACCATCAATCCCCACACTTCCATCGTATAAAACGTGACGCTGGCGATGACCCAGTCGAACAGAAACAGCACGGTGAAGCCCAGGATCAGCGACACGAGGAAGGCGGCATACACCAGCGGATCGGCGGGGAGCTGTGCGCCGTAGGCCACTGCCAGCACAAACAGCGGCAGGTTCAGTATGAGCCCCACAACCATCTGCGCGACCGCCCGAATGTACTGCTGGAACTGGAAATCCACCGGGCGCACGAACTCAACCCCAATCTGCCCCTCACGCACCAGATAGCCGATATTCGGGATGACCGCCGTCCAGATTGAAGCGCCCACGGCCTGCACCAGCAGCACATAGTTGATGGTTTGCTGGTAGGTGAGGCCGCCCACTTCTGTCGCGTTTTCATACACAGCGCGCCAGTAAAAGAGGAATATCGTCATCACAAGCGCCTGAGAGAACAGGGTAAGCCACACCCAGCCGCTGTATGCCAGATACACTTTGGGGGTTACGCTGGCCACGCCGATGACGACGTTAAGCTTGCGCCTCAGGGCTGCGATCATCGCGCGACCTCCGGTTGATGCACTTCGGTATTAAGCGCACCGTTATAGATCTGTTTGATGATAGACGCTAAATCTGGCTCGGTGAGCGAGAAATCCACGACTTCAAGCTGCTGCATCACATGGGCCGCCAGCCTGCTGGCAGAGATGCGCGTGCGGTCAAAGCGAACAACCAGTTTGTTTGCCTGGATCTGCTCGATTTCAGCCCCTTCCAGAACGTCACAATCCCTGACCGGGTGCGCCATCTCGAAGGTGATGGTGCGGAATTTGCCAAAGCGTTCGCGGATGGTATGAATGGGCCCATCATAGATCAGCCGCCCCATATCGATGATGATGACGCGCTGGCAAAGTTCCTCGATATCCCCCAGATCATGGGTTGTTAGCACCACCGTGATGTCATGTTCGCGGTTCTCCTGTTTGATAAAAGCGCGAATGCGCTCTTTCACCATCAGATCCAGCCCAATGGTCGGTTCATCCAGGTAGACCACGCGGGGTTCATGGATGAGGGTGGCAGCCAGCTCCGAGCGCATCTTTTGCCCCAGAGACATGCTGCGGACGGGCACCGTGAGCAGGTCCTTCAGTTCGAGCGTTTCGGTAAAGCGTTCGAGCTGCCGTTTGTAATGGGATTGCGGCATCTGGTAAATGCGCGCGATCAGATTCAGGGATTCGATCAGCGCGAGATCCCACCAGAGCTGTGTGCGCTGCCCGAACACCACACCAATCTCGCGCGCGTTAGCGATGCGCTGACTGTGCGGATCGCGCCCCAACACTTCTACGATGCCAGAGGTGGGGGCAAGGATGCCGGTGAGCATCTTGATCGTCGTTGATTTGCCCGCGCCGTTGACGCCGATGTACCCGACGATCTCGCCAGTGCCGATGTCGAAGGAGATGCGGTCAACGGCGGTTTTGTCGTCATAACGCGGGCGAAAGAGCGCCTTTACCGCGCCACCGATACCCGGACTCTTGCGGGCAATCCGGTAGATTTTGGTGAGGTCATGAACATGAATGGCA
>CAZQIJ010000086.1:2568-13184 GCA_964592955.1 uncultured Anaerolineaceae bacterium | reverse complement strand
ACGCCAATCAGATACAACCCCTGTAGGGACGCGGCCTGCCGCGTCCGCTGCTTCTGACTTTGCAAAAGCCCTGCTGGTGCGTATGGCGCTGCTGGTGCGGATGGGTATTCTGACACGCGCCAATGCAGGACATGACCTCAGGGTTCCAAGCGCAGCCCTGGGGCGTTCGTCGCCAGTGTGACGATTTCGCCGCCTGCGGCCCGCAGTGCCGCCCGGACAGCCTCCAGCTTTGGCGCATCAGCAATCGCAAACATGCAGTCCCCTCCGCCCGCTCCAGAAAGCTTTGCCCCACACGCCCCTGCTGCCTGCGCCGCAAAGATCAGACGTGCGAGGCTAAGCGTGTTTACCCCCAGGCTGTCAAGCAGCCCCTGATTCATCTGGGACAGCTCACCCAGCAGCGCCCAATCCTGGCGCAGCAGCGCGTCTCGCGCATCTTGGGTCAGCGCTGCGATAAGGTCGAAGATCGTGTCTATGCGTTCCGGGTGACGGTCGCGCAGCGCAGCTACCGCGCCGACGAGGTTAACCGTGCTGACCTTTTCGCCGCTGAAGCCGATGACGACGGGAAGTTCCGGCACGGCGAGCGGTTCGATGATCTCGCGGCTGAGGTCATAGTAGAGCGTTCCGCCGTAGACTGCCGCCGCGACATCGAAGCCAGACGCTTTGCCCTGCACATCCAGCACCGCCGCATACGCTGTCTGAAAAATCTCGCGGGGCGAGAGGTCGAGTCCCAGCAGCGCGTTCAGGCTGCCAACCACCGCCACCGTCACCGCCGAAGAACTGCCCAGGCCAAAACTGCGCTGTGGGCCGTGCGTGCGAAGCGTCAGGTCACGCTCCAGGCGGAACCGTTCAGCGATCCGCCGCACCGCCGCCAGGACAAAGGCTGCTTCCCTGGGATACGTTTCAGCCGTAAGCACATCGGTAAGCGGCATTCGGATCACCGTATCGGCCACCGATGCATGGACGGTCACATAGGGCGTGTCTGTTCGGGAACCGTTTTCCGTTACAGCGAAGATGCGCAGATCAACCGCGGTGACCAGGCACGGACGCCCGTATACGACGGCATGCTCACCAAACAGCATCAGTTTTCCAGGCGCAGACGCAGTTACACGCATTGAGGAACCAGTTTCAGTGACCTGCATGCCTAAACTCCGGCTAAAAGAGAGGGTCATCAAGTGCGGTTGGTGCGCCACCCACCTGGGCAGTGAGGGTGTTTATCACCAGCGGCAGCGCGCCAAGCCGTGCCTGCACTGTGCCCACGTGCTGTGGCAGCGTGAGCACATGTACGTTAAACCCGGTATTGATGGTGAAATAGGCTTCTGTGCCTTCGCGCCGCATCTGCTGCACTTCGTGAATGACCTGTACCGTGCCAGGATACCACGCGACCAGCGGCGGTGTGCTGGTGAGCAGAATGCTGTGAAATTCCAGCGCTTCGGCCTCCACCAATTCGCCGAACGGGGTGAAGTCGCGCGTGGTGATCAATTGCTTAACGGTCTCGGTTTTCGCGCGAATTCTGCTCTGGCGTGCGGCGAAAAAAGCGCTGCTGCGTGCAGACTTGTGCCCCTGCGTGGACGAAACACGCTTCATGCCTTCATCCACCACCACCACCACATCGCGCACATCCCAGTAATCTGCCGGGAAAATCGTTTCGGCATATGACTCTTCGGATGTGCTGCCGTCATGCCATTCGACGAATCCACCGCAGATGCAGCGGCAGGCGGTGCCAGAAGCATAGCGCGCCGTGATGCTCAGCTCACGCGGCGACAGGTTCAGGCCGAGGGCGTCGGCAGCGGCAACCGTCAGCGCGGCGAAGCCAGAACCTGAGCTGGAAAGCCCGGTTCCGCGCGGAAAACGGTTGGTGGATTCCACGCGCGCGAACACGCTGCTGCCCGCCATCCGGCGCAGACGATCCAGGTGCGACGAAACGCGCTCCACCTCAACCGGTCTGGATTCTCCCTGGATCACAACCAGGTCTGCGGGGAGTTCGGGCTGGAATTCGATGGTGGTCACAGTCTCCAGGCCGGCCAGCACAATCGAAACGCTGCCGTTTTCTGGCAGGCGCAGCGCGTCGTCTTTTTTGCCCCAGTATTTGATCAGCGCGACATCGGTAAACGCGCGGAATGTGGATTTCTTCATGATGGTCACCTGAATGCTGAATTCTGCGTGTGTCCTCAAAAGTGCGTGCCCGCACGCCAGCGCAGACAAGATAACGCTGTTGCGCCATGAAGACAAGGGTGATCGCTGTCTGTGTGTCAATTCGCATCAAGCTGTGCCAGCACAGGGTAATGTTCCTGCTGCTGAGCCAGAAAGGCGCGCGTGACCGGCGAAAAGTCAGTTCTCAGATTCCAGACCAGCTTAAGGGTGCGGGTCAGCGGTTTCTGCTGAATGGGGACGGTGCGAAGCTGGTGCTGTGCCACCTCATCCTTCACGACATATGCGGGCAGAACCGCCAGGCACATCCCGTGCGCGACCGCGCGCTTCATGGATTCGAGATTGTCGAATTCCGCGCCAATGGTGGGGGTGATGTTGTGCTTTTCCAGCATACTGTCCAGCCAGATGCGCGACTGGCTGGACGGCTGGCGTACGATAAACGACTGCTGGTCGAGTTCTTCGAAAGCGAGCGCCTCGCGATCCCAGAACGGGTGTTTGAAGCCGACGACCACCATCTGCTCGACCTCTTCCAGCACCAGCGTACCCAGGTGGGGCTGGCCATTGTTCAGCTCGCCTTCGATGACGCCAATATCAAGGCGCTGCGCCAGGATGTCTGCCACAATCTGATTGGTCAGCCCCGTATTCAGCGTAACCGTCAGGCGTGGGTAGCGCGCGCGAAAACGCTGCACCCAATCTGGCAGCAGGTACACGCTCGCACCCGGTGTCGCCCCCACACTCACCCTGCCGCTTTCGATGTGTTCGACGTTGGTCAGCGCGGTTTCGGCCTTTGCCACCAGGGAAAAGATCCTGCGGCTGTATTCCGCCAGCACTTCCCCCTGTGGGGTGAGGGTCACGCCGCGCCAGCCCCGCTGAAAGAGCTGCTGGCCGAGGCTGCTTTCCAGGTCCTTTATGTGCTGGCTGACGGCGGATTGAGTCATGAAGAGTTGTTCGGCGGCTGCGCTGAAGCTGGCTGCCTGGGCCACCGTGTTGAAGATCCGAAGTTTATAGAGGTCAATCATGGTTTGTATCCGTTGCTATCAGTTGTGCTAATGGTACCAGATAAGCAATCCACCATAACGGGTAGATTTGTCCATCCAGTAGAGTCACCCGTGTCTCTGTTAAGCAGAAAACTGGAGTTGTTCCAATGCCGATCTACGAATATGACTGTCCTGGCTGTGGGCGCAGCTTCGAGAAACGCGTGTCGATGTCAGAAGCAGACCGCACGCCATGCCCGCACTGCGGCGGCAAACATACATCACGCCGCCTTTCGCGCATCAACGTCAAAGGCACTGGCAGCGGCAGCGTAAGCAGCAGCCCGGCCCCCGTTATTGGCGGTGGCTGAGGGATCGGTCGCAAATGCTGACCGTGTGTCAGCAATCACACAGCGCAGAATTTTACCGTTGCAGTTGGTTAGCTGATTTGTGGTAACCACCTGGACAAATGCCACACTTGCCTCGTCGCCAGGGATAAGACGAAAGCAGTTAACCACCAGGGAACCAACAGCGCCAGGAGCACCACGCAGCGGAACGTTATTGGTGTGAAACGCCATAGCCTTCGAACCGAATGCAGATATTGGCGTACTACCCAGGGAAAACCGTTTCAGCGGTGGCATGATGCATACGAAAAGCGAGTGCCAAACGCCACAACGACTGTGTCAGATCTGCTGCGTCTCTCCTTCAGCTTTGCAGTTCGCCAACGGCAGCGTTCCAACCACCGTTCACACGCATTTCAGGCGCTGGGCCTTAAGGAAAGGACAGAATGCAGGGGAAAGTGACGATAGGTGTCACTGTCCCCCTGAACAGGAGTGCGTATTCTGTAAATGCCGTTCTGTTCATGGACGATGTTTTCTCCTCACTATCTCGTATGGGCATTCGCATTCTCTACGCGGATGCCCATTTCTATTCAACATTAAAAGCGTAAATTCTTGGCCAAAGCCCTATTGTCAACGCTCCAAAACAGTAATAGCCTTATCATATAGTTAATGTTTCGGCACATTGCGGATTGTGCCTGATCCGGTGACCACGCCTCGATAATCCTCTGCCGCCGGTGACTATGGCTACTGAACGTGTTGTGATCAGTTCGGTGGATGGGCCTGCTGGGCCTGCACACACTGAATTGCAGCACGCAGGTTAACCGCTGTTTGATCCTGTGATGGGTTGCTGTTGAGGAATCTGATGATGGTGAAATTGCTATCTCGCGCGATCTGGTCCGCCGCACGTCTTGCGGCGTTCGGGCGGATTCTGCCCGTTGTTGGCGGCGGTCTTTTCGGCAGCATGGCGATCCCCGAACCGGATGACGGTACAGGAGGATCTGCGCCACACGGCGGTACACGCGAAAGTACCGAAGCCCGCCTGCAAATGATGGTGGACACGATGTCTGACTGCATTTACCGGGCCACCTTAACACGCGACGGCGCATCTTTCACGGATTGGGTCATCGGCCCTATCGAGCAGCTCTGCGGCCATACCACCGACACCTTGAACCAACTCCCCCAGGGTTGGTTCACCCTGGTTCACCCCCATGACCTGGCGCAGGTACAGCGTACTATCGCAGAAATGGAGGTGTCTTCTGAACCTCAGACGGTCGAGTATCGCATTATTCATAAGTCCGGCGCAGTGCGCTGGGTGCGCGATACCGTAAGCCTGGTTTCGCCTGAGGAAAACGCCAGCCTCATCGTGGTGGGAGCCATCAAAGACATCACAGATCCGATGCAGGTGCGCGAGCAGTACCGCGAAGTGCTGCGCACCTCAATGGATGGTTTCTGGATGAACGATGACTCCGGGCGGCTGCTCGATGTTAATGATACGATCTGCGAGATACTTGGGTACACACGGGATGAAATGCTTAACGGCTTACACGTCGGGATGATCGATGTGGGGGCCACACCGGAAGAACTGCGGGTGCGCGCCAACGTGATGATGCGGTCGGGACGGGTGCGTTTCGAAACCATCCACCGCTGCAAGGACGGCACCTTGCTCGATGTGGAAATCAGCAGCTACTACCAGGAATCGACGGGCCGGTTCTACGTCTTTTCGCGCGATATAGGCGACCAGAAGCGGTCAGAAGCGGCGCTGCGACAAAGTGAAGAACGCTATCGTATGCTGGCGGAGTACACGCACGATCTGGTATGCCTGCACGATCCTGACGGGCGTTATCTGTACGTCAGCCCATCCGTCGTGTCGCTGCTTGGCTATGCACCCGACGAACTGCTTCACACTGATATGTACGGGTACATTCACGAAGATGACGGCGAGCGGTTTCGTAAAGAGGCCCACGAGCGCGTGCTGCGCGGAGAGTCGCCCATACGCATCGAATACCGGGTTCGCAGCCGCAGCGGTGCTGTGGTGTGGCTCGAAACCGCTGTTCAGGCCATCACGCAGGGCGGCAGTGTCGTGCGGTTAGTATCCAGCTCGCGCGATATCACCGAACGGGTGGAAGCGCAGCGTCGGCTTCAGGAAAGTGAGCTGCGCTTCCAGCTTTTCATGAACCACTTTCCGGGTGATGTATTCATCAGGAGCCTGGAGGATCGCACATTATACAGCAACCGGGCAGCCGTCAGCCTGGCAGGTCAAACAGCCGAGGATGGCCATGGTGTGCAAGACGCTGCTGCCGCCGGTGGAGAGGCCACATCGCGCGCGGTTGAGGAAAATGCTGAGGTCATTCGCGCCGGTCATCAGGTAGAATTTGAGCACGAAGTAGTAACGCCAGAAGGCGAAACCTACTGGAGCACCATCAAGTTTCCGATCCAGATGAATGGTGACGAGTCGTTGATCGGCGTTATCAGCATGGATGTCACCCAGCGCAGGAAGGCGGAAGACGCGATCATGCGGCGCAGTCGGCAGCTTAGCCTGCTAAACGATGTGCTGATCCAGGTGAACGCTTCGCTGGAGATAACGACCATCCTCGAGCTTGCCTGCGACGGTCTGACGGCTTTGTTCGAAACGCCGCACACGATGGCGGCCCTGCTGAATGACGCCGAAACACAGATTGTGATGCTGACCTTTCATAACCCCGACGATGCCGTGACTCTTCCTCCACAAGGATTCCACCTGGTCCACGATCACGTTATCGCCGCCATGAAGCGACAGGCCAGTCCGTTCATCTTTCAGGATTTGCAGGCAGAACTGGGAACAGATCCCTTCGGGCAGGTGATGGTGGGGATGGGCATTGTGTCACTGATGCTCATCCCTGTTATCAGCAAAGACCAGCTTGTGGGCATGCTCGGCGTCGGGTGGGGCGAGCGCCACACTATTCCGTCAGAAGAAACAACCCTGGCCATCACTGCCGCACATGCCATCTCCAGCGCCATACGTAACAGCCTGCTGCACCAACAGGTCATCCTGCAGAACGATGCCCTGGAAGAACGTGTCATACAGCGCACACGGGACCTGCGGCAGAGTGAGGCCCGGTATCGCGGTGTGGTGGAAAGCCAGCGTGAACTGGTTTGCAGCTTCCGCACCACCGATCACCGTGTGCTATTTGCCAATACCGCATTTCTGCACTTTGTGAACAAGCGGCTGGATGAAATCATAGGCGGGAATGTGCTGGCGCTGCTGCCGACGATGATTCACGGACGCCTGCAAGCGGACATCCGCATGGCCGCGGAGAGCCGACGGACGGTTATCAACGAATACCAGTTTGCTGTCGGTGACCGCGTACTATGGCTAGAGATGGCGTGCCAGCCGATTGTAGATGATGGCGGGCGGGTGGTGGAAATTCAGATGGTTGGGCACGATATCACCCTGCGCAAACAAGAGGAACTCGCGCTGCAGCTTGCGCTGGACAAAGAAAAGCAGGTCGGGGAGATGCGGTCGCGCTTTATTTCGATTGCTTCGCATGAACTGCGCAATCCCCTGGCGTCCATCCAGATGGCGGCCAATATGCTGGAAAGCTATCTTGATCGCATCGACGAAGCCAAGCGCCGCACCTACTTTGCACGCATCCACGAACAGGTGAAGCGTATGAACGCGCTGCTGGAAGATGTTCTGGTTATTGGCAGGGCAGAAAGTGGCCGCCTGCGCTTCGACCCGATACTAATTGACATTGTGGATTTTTGCGGCAGAATATCAGACAGTTTTCAGTTGCTTGCACCGGCGAATATCCGGCTGGAAGTACGCGGCGACCCGGTCTGTACATTTGTGGAAACCGATGAAAACCTGCTCAGCTACATTCTGAATAATCTGATTTCCAACGCCATCAAGTATTCACCTGATGGGGGTGACGTGATTATCAGGCTGCGCTGTGATGTTGAAAATGTGACCATTGAAGTTCAGGATCATGGTATTGGCATACCGCCAGCCGATCAGGAGCACCTGTTTACAGCTTTCCACCGCGCGCGCAACGTCGGCCAGATCGAAGGAACCGGCCTCGGCCTGCTGATCACCAAACAGGCCGTTGAACTGCACAATGGGAGCCTGCACTTTGTAAGCACAGAAGGCGGTGGCTCTACCTTCGTGGTCACACTTCCCGTTTCACAGAAAGGGCGTTATGTCTGATGAAAACCATACTGGTCATAGAGAATGATCGCCCGGTACGGGAAACTCTGGTTGACCTGCTGACCCTGGAAGGCTATAACGTGCTCGCTGCTGCGCACGGCGCGGCAGGGCTGGATATTGTGCGCGTCCAACTGCCAGATCTTGTACTGACAGATGTCGTGATGCCCTACCTTGATGGCTATGACCTGTTTCGTACCCTGCGATCCAGTGCCACCACCAGCAGGATTCCTGTCATCTTTCTGACCGCACTCATCGACAAATCGGATGTTGAGAAAGGTGTCGAACTGGGTGTGGATGCCTACATCACCAAACCATTTACCGGGCGCGATCTGCTGCGCGTCATCGATGAAGTGCTGCTGCGCAGTCGTAACGGCTAGTCCCTTGCGCCCGGCAAACAGCGAAAGCCCCTGAAAGCCCGCAGGAACACCCCTGCACACGCTGCCCGGCCACGTAACTCCCCATCTTTCAACTTCCTCACACGCCAAGCGCGATCAGTACGGAAAACAGCAGGCCATAACCTATTTCCTGAAACCCAATGTGCTTGGCCAGGCGCGGCTTGCGCCAGCGCGAAAGTCCCAGGGCCGCACGCCCCAGCAGGACGAGCATTGCGGCGGGTGCCGTCCACGGCAGATAACCGCCGCTGAACGCTGCAAACAGCGTGGCCGTACCAACGACATGCGCGGCGAGCGCGCCCCTGCTGTTGGTGGGTTGGCAACGCTCCAGCCGCAGCCGTGACCGCACATAGAGCACTGCCGTGACGGCCTTCACCGCCAGGGCCAGCCAAAGGGCGAGCGCTGGCTGGAACGCCCACCCCGCCAGTACACCCAGGGACGCCGCCAACGCTCCAGCAGCGCCCGCGCCAGATAACTCTGCGACCAGAGATCGACCCTTGCCGCGCGTTTCCAGCAGCAGTTGTATGCCCAGCAGCGGCAGCGATGCGGCGAGGGGCAGCAGGAAATGCGGCGCGTGCGCAAGCAGCAGCGCAGCGACCAGTCCCATGAGCGCAGCACCTCCATACAGGAGGACGAACTTCGCCGCGAGCGCCGTGCGCGGTACGCGCTGGCCTTTAAGCGTGTCCTTAAGAAACAGCTTCAACGGCTGGCGGGTGAGGAATGCTGCGAAACCGGCCACACCCAGAAACACACCCGCCAGCGTGGGTGCCGCCAGGAGGCCGAGCACAATAGGCTCGGAGATAAATCCCCACCCCCCATGTTCGGCGGGCAGTGCGACAGACCGAACGCGTACCTGACCCGGTTCGCGTCTACGTCTTTCTGAATGCTGCATATGTGTTCCGTTCTGAATTACCCATCGCAACTTCTGCCTATAAGACAGTAGATGAACGCGTAATACAGGATAACACAACATACCGCAGTGAACCACACTGAGCGTCTCCGTTAGGCTGTCTCCGCCAGTGCAGGAACAGGATTCAACAAAAGGGCTTTGGGGGCGCTGCCGCTATGACCCCGGCAGGGAGCAAAGCCCCCTGCCCCGCGTCATGCGCATCTTGTTGGTGTACCAGGCTGTTTGCACTGGGCTGTTCCAGACAAAAAACGCGCCACCGATCTGGGCGGGCGGGGACATTGCCCGCCCCTACAACGGATTGATTATTCTCGTGCAACAGCCTCAGGCGGTTTCCCACACACCCTGGCCATTCAGGATGCGTTGTAGCTGTTCAGGGAACTTATCTGAACTGAGCGGCTTGCCTATAAAGCTGCTGAACCCCGCCCGCCGCGCGTCCTCAATCATGCTCAGATGTACGCTGTAGGCGACGATGGGGATGTTCTGAATACTGCTGTTGGCGCGCAGTTCTGTCAGGATATCGAAGCCGCTGTCATTCGGGAATTCGAGGTCAAGAAAGATGATGCACAGTTGAGGCATCCTGGCAATGGTTTCGGCGAGGCCCCGCGGCGAGAGCACCGCGTGTGTCTGGATACCGGCCTCGTTCAGTAAGATTGTGAGGATCTCACTGTTTAATGGGTTGTCTTCAATAATCAGGGCTTGCTTATCCACAATGATTGGGATCTCCGCGTATGAATTAGGATGATGCACATCAGAAATTGTAGATGAGACAGGACTGGCCTGCATGTAGAAACGCCACAGTTATCGTCCAGATTACGATAAGTCTGAATATGGCGGTCACCTACCAGGCACAATCTTCTGCCTACGGCAGGTGACGCCGTCGCTGTGTGTATTTAGAAGAGGTTCAATGCTTCGCGGCGGACGGGTTCAGTGTCGTCGCCAGCGGCTGTGTAATAGTAGGCAGTCGGGCGATCCGGGGGGTAGCTGCATCCTACGAAATGTTCGCCCCGCGCTCCGATGGCATACACCGTAATCCCTGAGGTCTGGTCCTGGTGATAGCTGATGTCGGATAACGCGCTGCGCACTGCATCTTCGGGCGTGGCACCCATCTGAAGTAACGCCACGACATAGCGCGCCATCCCTGAACGAATGGCGATTTCTCCCATGCCGGTACAGGCCGCTGCCCCGTAACGATTATCCGCGTAGAATCCTGCGCCTGCAACAGGGGTATCCCCCAGGCGACCGGGGTATTTCCAGGCCCAGCCGCTGGTACTGGTCATGGCGGCGATATCGCCATTGGCATCCTGTGCCAGGTAGACGGTGGTGCCCCCGGAACGCTGCGGATCGCGCCCATGAAACACGACATCCAGCAGGTTACCGCGCGCCGGATCAAAGCTCTGCTGCGCGCACCAGTCCAGCCATTTCTGGCGCATTTCGTCCGTCAGAATCTCACCGCGCGCTGCGCCAATTTCGTCTGCAAAGCGCGCCGCGCCTTCGCCCACCAGCAGCACATGCGGCAGATGGCGCATCACCGCAATGGCCACACTGACCGGGTGCAAGAAACCTTGCAGCGCGCCTACTGCACCGCTCGCGCGTGTGCGACCGTCCATAACCCCTGCATCCAGCTCCATAACGCCGAGCGCGTTCGGGTAGCCTCCCACCCCCACCGACCCA
>CAZQIJ010000086.1:2185-2558 GCA_964592955.1 uncultured Anaerolineaceae bacterium | reverse complement strand
AATCGACGCTGTTCAATTCCACCGCGTGAATGGCCTGTTCCAAAGCGTGCAGGGCGGTGTTGCCCTCACGCAGCAGCCGCCACGCGATCGCCGTTCCGCTGTTCTCAAAATCTCCTGCGACCAAAATCATGGTGCAATAATCCTTATTTTATGAGACCGACCGCCATACAGCGTTTCGGTTGTTTCCTTTCAACCACTCAAGCATAACGCAAACATTCTGAACAGAACATGGAGAGGGTGAGAAACGGTAATCCTGTGCAGGCCAGCCAGCATCGCTGCTTCAGGCAGATACGCTGCTTCAGGCAGATACGCTGCTTTAGGCAGATACGCTGCTTTAGGCAGATACGCTGCTTTAGGCAGATACGCTGCTTTA
>CAZQIJ010000086.1:0-2085 GCA_964592955.1 uncultured Anaerolineaceae bacterium | reverse complement strand
GGCAGATACGCTATAATCGCACCAGTAACAGAGTTTCACTCGGTAAAGGAAAACTATGAAACGCATAATTCAAGCGATGCTGATCTTTGTCCCGCTGACCCTGTTGGCGGAGTATGTTTTGCATGCCGAACCACTGTTGATTTTCATTTCGGCTGCTTTAGCCATTATTCCACTGGCGAAATACATCGGCGAAGCCACCGAGGAGCTTGCGGTGCATACCGGGCCGCGCGTCGGCGGATTACTGAACGCCACCCTGGGGAATGCCGCTGAACTGATCATCACCATTTTCGCGCTGCGCGAAGGATTAGTAGACCTGGTGCGCGCCTCCATTACCGGATCGATCCTTGGCAATCTGCTGTTGGTGCTGGGGTTAAGTCTGCTGGTTGGCGGGCTGCGCAATGGTTCTCAGGCCTTTAGCCGGCGCAACGCTGCCATGAATGCGACTCTCCTGGTGCTGGCGGTGGTCGCGCTTCTGATTCCGTCACTGTTTGATGTGGCGCTTCAGGATGATCTCGCAGCAGAAGTGGGGCTTAGCGAAGGTGTGGCCGTAGTCATGATTGTGCTGTATGGCCTTAGCGTCATCTACTCCTTCACGCGCCGCAACGAAGACGAGCGCATCGGCGGTACGCGCGAACCCGCAGCCGAAGACATCCACGAGGCAAAATGGACGGTGCAGCAGTCGTTGATTGTTCTGGCCCTCGCGACGGTAGGCATTGCGTTTATGAGTGAAATGCTGGTGGGCGCTGTTACGCACGTTACCGAGACGATTGGCCTCACCGAACTCTTCCTCGGCATCATCATCATTCCGCTGGTCGGTAATGTGGCGGAGCATCTCGTGGCTGTTCAGGTGGCCTATAAAGACAAGATGGAACTCAGCCTTGCGGTGTCATTGGGTTCCAGCCTGCAGATTGCGCTGTTCGTGGCACCGGCGCTGGTCTTCATCAGCCTCTTCTTTGGAGAACCGCTGCTGCTTGTCTTTAATAATTTCGAGTTGGTGGCGCTGGTTGGCGCGTCGCTCATCGCTGCCTTCATTGCGCAGGACGGCGAGTCGAACTGGTTAGAGGGTGCGCTGCTGCTGGGCGTCTACCTGATGATCGGCATGGCCTTCTACTTTGTGCCAGCGTTCTAGGCGCGCTGTGCCTGCATGGGTATGCTATTCGTGGTTATCCGTGCAGGCGCGTGTCTTGCTTTTGGCTTCCTCCACCTTCATCTCTTCTCACATTTCGACAGACTTTCGTCAGACTCGTGCGATTCAATGATGTTTGTGCTTATCTCTTGTATACGTGTGATAGTGCAATATCGAAAAGGATCAACACTGTGACCGCAGATGCCGACCGCTCGCCAGATCTTTCTGAGTCCTCGACGCGGCGATCTTTACATGAACTGCGGAATGTGTTGCAGGTTATCCGCCTCCAGACGCAGGTGATCGAAAAACTTGCCGGGGGCGAGATCTCTGATTCATCCATCAGGATCCTGCAGCGTACCGAGGCGATTCTGAACCAGGTTGACCTGGCCGCAGACATCCTGCAAACGGTGCAGAAGAACAGAAGTGCAGCACTGCCCGCTGCCGGGGACGAAACTTAACCAAAGATAAACCATCTCTGGTACCGAAGTCCTATTCCGTGCGGTTAAGAAGTGAACGTATGCTGACAAGTGACACAACCTGTCACAACTCCTTAAAAAACCGTGAAAGAGGCATGGCATGTACACCGAAAACGCGCTGTTATTTCCGCGTCATGTAATCCCATCGCTGCGTACACTGCGGGGCCCAAAGTGGCAGGCGTTGGTGGAGCGCGTTGCAGCGCTGCCCGAATGCCACGAAGAAACGATTGCATTTATGCTGGTCATGATCAATCTCAACGGGTGTTTAGCCTGCGAAACGGACAGTTACCGTGCCATGCGCGGTTGCGGGGCCTGCGCACAGCAGACGCTGCGCCGGTATAAGGGTGCAGATGAAGAACTGCTGCAGTTGTTTGACAACGCACTCCAGGATGTGCGCAGCTTTGCCAGCCATGACTTCGCATTGGGCCAACTGCTGATTACGGCGGCAGACGAGCTGCGCCTGCCTCACAGTCCGGTTGTGCT
>CAZQIJ010000085.1:0-13185 GCA_964592955.1 uncultured Anaerolineaceae bacterium | reverse complement strand
GCATTGCGCAGCCGTGCTTTGGCAGCCTCTTCCTCGCGGCTTCTGGGGGGCGAATTGGTTTCCAGGGAGGCCAGCAGCAGCGCCGCGGCAGCCGTAATCTGGTCAACCGCCAGGTTGAATGTGGCTTCATTGGCTTTTGACGGCTTGTTGAAACCGCTGACTTTGCGCACAAACTGCAGCGCTGCGGCGCGTATCTCGTCGTCGCTGACCGGCGGCGCAAAATTATAGAGTGGCTTAATGTTCCGACACATCGGGATTTCTCCTTGCGTCTCTCCCTACGTCTGCACAAACGGTTCAAGCATCGAGAAACAGGTGTTCAGCAGCGCAGTGAATCCCTGATGCCGACTGGGGCAGATCCAGGGCGGCAGATGAAAGCACCAATATTACCGCAAAGATGACGCATACGCAAATATGTTCTAAATCGTAAATCAGGCCGAAGCGAGCACGAGGCATGTTACATCATGGGGGAGGTGGGCACATCAGCAAACCTGCTGTGTGCCCTAAGCCATGTGGGGTCAGCGCACGCGCGCTGGCATGACCGGGATCACAGGCGCAGGCACCCATCCCCCGGCGTTGCCGCGCACGATGTCTGCCAGCACATCCAACCACAGAGGATCGTCATTCAGGCAGGAAGCCAAACGGTAGTGGTCGCCATGACCACCGCCTTCCTCAAACTGATCACGCCCCTCATTGCCCAGCTCATCCAGCGTTTCGAGGCAGTCTGTCGTGAATCCTGGCGAAAATACCAGCGGGTGTTCAACACCCTCGCTATGCAGACCTCTCAGGACATCTTCCGTGGAGGGTTGCAGCCAGGCTTCTGGCCCAAACCGCGACTGGAAGCTAAGAACCCAGTCGGCATCTTGCCAGTGCATGGCCTCTGCCAGCAGATATGCTGTGCGCTCGCACTGCTGGCGATACGGATCACCGCTGTCGGCATAGCGGGTGGGGATGCCGTGAAACGAGATAACGACTTTGTCTGGCGGTTGTGGGGCGCGGCGCAGTTGGGCTTGCAGATGCGCTTGCATCGCCTCGATGTAGCCGGGATGGTCGTAATACGGTTCAATGAAGCGCAGCGCAGGTACAAACCGCTTGCGTTCATCAAACAACAGGCTGCGATGTCCCGCCGCCGCCGCATACACCGCTTCATAGATGGAAGCGGTGGTGGTGGAGGAATACTGCGGGAACATGGGCAGCACGATAATGCGGTCGATCCCTTCGGATTCCAGAATGTGCAGCGCCTCGTGGATGCTGGGATTGCCATACGTCATACCGAGGACGACGCGGTAGGCATCCCCCAGGCGCTCCTGCAAACCTGCCACCTGCGCGCGTGAGTATACCAGCAGGGGAGAGCCTTCCTCCATCCAGATGCGCGCATAGAGCTTCGCCGAACGGCGTGGACGGGTTCGCAGAATAATGCCGTGCAGTAGGGGCTGCCAGATCAGCGGAGGATAGTCGATAACCCGCCGATCCGATAGGAACTGGCGCAGATAGGGCCGAACGGCCTGCGCGGTTGGCGCATCCGGCGACCCAAGTTGTGCGACAAGCAGCCCGATTTGAGCACTGCGTAACTTTTGCATCGCGTAAACACTCCAATTAACACCAACGGTGCACAGCAGGCAGCGGCACCGGGACGAACTATTGTATTCAGTATGAAACACTTGCTGACAGGTATAGTGTAGAAGACTGTTGCCCATTTACTTAGTGAGGTTCAGCCGAAAACCACAGCAGAAAGTCACGTTGTAACGCTTGCGGCAATGTCCCGTTGACCTGAATAACTGGCCGCTTGACTGCCGCCGAGGGTTGTCGCGGCCAAACCCTCACCTCATATCCATGACGGCCCTTGCTTCTTAGTATCCCTAGTATACCTGGTAGTTGCGGTTTTTCATCTTCCCACTTTCCCCACATGACAACGCGGGTCTGGCATGCTCACACTCCTGGGGAAGAAGGATTTAGGGCGAGGGCGAGTCAGCCTCAATTGCAATGGCTGTGCAGTTACGTCACCTTGACGCAGGTTGTAGCGCAGCGCCTCTTATCGCTTCATTCTGATTTCGACTTGCAACTGCTATCTAACCACGCTAACCTTAGCACGATAGAATACCAGGCATCGGCGGTGCAAAGCGCCGTCACTGGGCGAGAAGATGGCCGTCAATTACGGATACGGATCGTTATGCAAGCTGAACTGACTCATCACAACCTGAAGGCGCAGAAGACACACGCGCGCAACCCGGGCATGCCGTTCAACGAAGCGCTGATGCGAGCACATGACCGGGTGAATCGCAGCGCGGTGGAGCGGCGCGCCGCCACACTTTCGACCCGCCGCAGCGTCAAGAAAGACTGGCAGGCCGCATGGCTGTTGAAAGCCATCACCTGTATCGACCTCACGACCCTCGCGGGTGACGATACGCCCGGCAAGGTACACCGGCTGGCCATGAAAGCGCGCCAACCCCTGCGCCCGGATGTAGCAGAGGCACTGGGTGTGGCAGACCTGGCGCTGACGGCAGGCGCGGTGTGTGTATACCACGCGCGTGTGGCAGACGCGGTCGCCGCGCTGGAAGGCAGCGGTATTCCGGTGGCCGCAGTTTCGACCGGGTTTCCTGCCGGCCTGAATCCGCTTCCGCAAAAACTGGACGAAATCCGCGCGTCGGTGGCGGCGGGGGCGCGCGAAATCGACATCGTGATCAGCCGCGAACTGGTGCTCACCGGCCAGTGGGAAAAGCTCTACGACGAGGTGAAGCAGTTCCGCGCAGCCTGCGGTGAGGCGCACATGAAAGCCATCCTGGCCACCGGCGAACTCGGCACCCTGCGCAACGTGGCGCGAGCCAGTTGGGTGTGTATGATGGCCGGGTCTGACTTCATCAAGACTTCCACCGGCAAGGAAAGTGTCAACGCCACGCTGCCCGTTGGCCTGGTGATGGTGCGGGCAATCCGCGAATACCTGCACCTGACCGGGCACAAGGTTGGTTTCAAGCCTGCGGGCGGGATCAGTACGGCCAGCAGTGCCCTCACATGGCAAATCCTCATGAAGGAAGAACTGGGCGACGCGTGGCTTCAGCCTGACCTGTTCCGCTTCGGCGCATCGAGCCTGCTGGGCGACATCGAGCGCCAGCTCAGCCATTATGTGACCGGGCGCTATGCCGCACTGCATCACATGCCTATGGGTTAGGAGCCTGCACTGGCTGCCCACAAATCACAGGATAAACCTCTTATGTCTGTACGAGAGATTTTCGAGACCATGACTTACGGCCCTTCGCCAGAATCCGCCACGACAGCAGAGCAGTGGCTCGCGGCGCACAACCAGCGTTTTGACCTGTTCATTAACGGCAAATGGGCAGTGCCACAAGACGGCAAATACACCGCTGTGGTGAGTCCGGCGTCTGGCAAAGCACTGGCACAGGTTGCAGACGCGGGTGCGCACGATGTGGACGCGGCGTATCTGGCGGCACGCACCGCCTTCGACAACTGGCGCGGCCTTACCGATCACCAGCGTGCGCGCCATCTCTATGCCATCGCACGGAACCTGCAGAAACATCACCGCCTGCTGGCTGTGCTGGAAGCCCTTGATAACGGTAAATCCATCCGCGAAACGCGCGATATTGACATCCCCCTGGTCGCCCGCCACTTCTACCATCATGCCGGCTGGGCACAGATCCGCGCGGAGGCCTTTCCAGGATCCGCGCCGCTGGGTGTGGTGGGGCAGGTCATCCCCTGGAACTTCCCGCTGCTGATGCTGGCGTGGAAGATCGCGCCCGCGCTGGCGATGGGAAACACGATTGTGATTAAACCTGCGCCCTACACCCCGCTGACAGCGCTGGCCTTTGCAGAAATCGTTTCAGAAGCCGGGCTGCCACCGGGTGTGATTAACATCGTCACCGGCGGCGACGAAACCGGGGCCGCCCTCACCGCACATGCCGGTTTCGACAAAATCGCGTTCACGGGAAGCACGGCTGTGGGCCGCATCATACGTCAGGTAACGGCAGGCACAGGGAAGCGGCTTTCGCTCGAACTCGGCGGCAAATCCCCGTTTGTGATCTTCGACGATGCCGACCAGGACAGCGCCATCGAGGGGCTGGTGGACGCCATCTGGTTCAACCAGGGGCAGGTTTGTTGTGCGGGGTCGCGCATGCTGATTCAGGAAAACATTGCGCCGCGTTTTTTGGATAAACTGCGCGCCCGCATGGCTGCGCTGCGTGTGGGTGACTCGCTGGATAAGGGTATAGACATCGGCGCAGTGGTCGCGCCTGTGCAGTATGAGACGATTCAGCGCTGGGTAGAGACTGGGAAGCGCGAAGGGGCGCATATCTTCCAACCCGATATTGAACTGCCCACTACCGGCTGTTACTACCCGCCCACGCTGCTCACCAACGTCGCCCCGTCATCGAGCGTCGCACAGGAAGAAATCTTCGGTCCGGTGCTGGTGGCCATGACGTTTCGCACACCCGCCGAAGCGGTGGAACTGGCGAACAACACCCGCTATGGGCTGGCCGCTTCGGTATGGAGCGAAAATGTAAATCTCGCCCTGGATGTTGCCGCCAGGATCAAAGCCGGGGTGGTGTGGGTTAACTGCACCAACGTGTTTGACGCCGCCAGTGGCTTTGGGGGCTACCGCGAAAGCGGCTATGGGCGGGAGGGTGGCAAAGAAGGTCTGTATGAGTACCTGCGGCCAGCAGGCCAACCACGTCCACAGCCTCAGGCTGACCCTGCACTGTCAACATGGGGCGAGCATGTCCCCGGCGGACCTGCCCCGCTTAACGGTCTTGAGCAGGCAGGGATTGCAGCAAAGATCGATCGGACAGCCAAGTTATACATCGGCGGCAAGCAGAAACGCCCGGATAATGGCTACACGCGCCCTGTTGCAGGTTCGAACGGGTTGGTCATCGGCCAGATCAGCGAAGGCAGCCGCAAGGATGTGCGCGATGCAGTTGATGCCGCGCGCAAGGCGCAGCCGGGTTGGGCGGCGTCTTCAGGGCACCTGCGCGCCCAGATTCTGTACTACATTGCGGAAAATCTGGACGCGCGCGCCAACGAATTCGCAGAGCGCATCGCGAGGATGACCGGCGCGGGTATGGAGGCGGCGCAGAACGAAGTTGCCGCCAGCGTCGCGCGGCTGTTTACCTACGCGGCTTATGCCGATAAGTTCGGCGGCACCGTTCAGGAAACGCCGTTACGCGGTCTGGTAGTGGCCGTCCACGAACCTGTAGGCGTGATCGGGATCGCCTGCCCAGATGACAGCCCGCTGCTCGGCCTGGTGTCGCTGGTTGCACCCGCAGTTGCACGCGGCTGCGCGGTGATCGTTATCGCATCGCCGGTCTATCCGCTGGCCGCCACAGACCTCTACCAGGTGCTGGATACGTCAGACGTTCCAGGAGGGGTGATCAACATCCTCACCGGGAATCGTGATCATCTGGCGAAAACGCTTGTCGAACATGATGACGTGGACGCCGTTTGGTATTTCGGCGATGCGCAGGGCAGTTATGAGGTGGAGCGGCGCAGCGCTGGCAACATGAAACGCACGTGGGTGAATTATGGGCTGGCGCGTGATTGGCATGTGCAGCACGTGGGTGAAACTGAGGAGTTTCTGCGCGAAGCGGTGCAGGTCAAGAATATATGGCTTCCCACAGGGGAATAACGAGAATTACGAAAGAACAGACGAGAAGCAGCGATTGGAGTAGCGCCTATGCATGCCTGGCAGCCCTACAGTGCCCCTCACCATACCGTTGTTGGAGACCTGCGGATATGGCGCGATTTCTACAGCCCTCAGTTGGATAACCGCCGGGATATTCTCGTGTGGCTCCCGCCGGCCTACGAAACGCACGGCCATCGTTACCCTGTGATCTATATGCACGACGGGCAGAACCTTTTCGACCAATCCACAGGGCATTCCGGTGAGTGGGAAGTCGATGAAACCATGACGGCACTCGCGCAGGAAGGGCTGGAGGCGATCGTCGTAGGGCTGCCCAACATGAATGAAAAGCGCGGCGTCGAATACAGCCCGTATCCGTTCACCCTGGCAGGCAGCGCATTCCCCGGTGAGGGCGACAGTTACATCCGGTTTATTGTGGAGACGGTCAAACCGTTTATTGACGAGCAGTTTCGCACACAACCCGAACCCGAACACACAGGCCTTGCCGGGTCATCGATGGGCGGCCTCATCAGCCTCTATGGGTTCGTCACACAGCCACACGTTTTTGGGTTATGTGGCGCATTCAGCACCGCCTACTGGTTCGGGGATAACGGTCTGCTGGCGACCGTCAGCCAACGGGCAAACGGGCAAGGCCGCATCTACCTGGATGTGGGCACAAAAGAAGGGGAGACGCTGCACCGCTGGCTGCCTATCCCACACGACGAATCCGATGCAGCGTACCGTCAGGGTGTTGTCGATCTGCGCGATGCCCTGATCGCCCAAGGGTACCAACCGGAGGTTAACCTCATGTTTGTGGAAGCAGAAGGCGCGCTGCACCGGGAACATGCGTGGGCGCAGCGCTTCCCGGATGCCATGCGGTTTCTGCTCAGGTGATAGCGTCTCTACGCGTTGGCCTGTGAATGCTCAACGATCTGTGCTGCCGGAAATAGCATGCGGAAGTTGACAATCTTCATGGCAATCAGCGGCGCGAACGGTGAAACGTCCGGAAAATGCGCGGCATCAGCCCGCACGTCACTCATGCGGGCATAACGCCCGACGCCGGTGCTCTGTAATCTGGTGATAAACGTCCTGTTATCGCGCTGCTGAACCAGCGGCGGCAGCACAGCCGCCGTCAGCGGAACCGCCGGACCGTGTGCGCGCAGGGTCACCTCAAAGAAGGGGCGATTATCCTTGAGGACGCGGATGCGTTCTGCGCCATCGGGCAGCGTTTCCGCCTGGAAATCCGCGCGTTCTTTCGGAATTCCCCAGTTCATCTGGCCATTGACGACACTGGCCAGCGTCGTGACGTAAATGCGATGAATCGAATAACCGGTCTTGCCCGGATACGCAATCATGCCGGGGATAAACAGCAGTTCGCGGTACGGCCCAACATTCGACGAGTGATAGTTGACCAGCACAACCGCGCCGAATCCGCCACGGTAGGGATAGCCATTGCTGTGGGCTGCTGCAAAATGGTGCGGCAACTGGTAGAGCAGCACATAACCATCTCCCGTGAGCTGCCAGGGAGCAGGGGCACGCACCACCTGAGCCTCGTTCACAGACTGATCAACCATGGGGCGATTCAGCGTCTCGTCAACCTGCATCAGAATTGTCCTTTCCGAAATACGTTCGACCGCGCAACCTTTCGGGAAGCAGATCGGCATCCGTAAACATTTCGCAGCCTTGCCCATAGCCGATGTCCTTCATGAGGCGGGTAGGGGCATTGCGCAAGTTCAGCGGAATCGGTTGGTTACCGAACTGGTTCACATCGTCCAGCGCCGCGAAGTAGGCGTCGTAGGAAGCGCGATTCTTGACGGCACGCGCCAGGTAGGCCGCGCCATGTGCCAGATTGATCTGACACTCCGGGTATCCGATGATTTCCACCGCACGAAAGACCGCATTGGCCAGGGTGAGCGCGCTGGGATCACCGAGGCCGACATCTTCACTGGCAAAAATCACCATCCGGCGGGCGATGAATTTCGGGTCTTCACCGGCGGCAACCATCCGCGCCAGATAGTAGAGCGCGGCGTCAACGTTGCTCGCCCGCATGCTTTTGATGAAGGCACTGATGGTGTTGTAATGCTCTTCATCCTGCTTATCATAGCGCAGGTGGCGTGATTGCAGCGCCTCGGTGAGCTGTGCCACGCCCACCCCTGTGTGCGGGTAAAGCTCGGTCACAACCTGAAGCAGGTTGAGGGCCTGCCGCGCATCGCCATTCGCATACTCTGCCAGAAACGCCACAGCGTCCGGTTCAACACCGACGTTAAGTGCCTCTGCGCCGCGTGCGATAATCTGCCGGATTTCGTCTGGCGACAGCGGATCAAGCACAAAGACCTGTGACCGCGAAAGCAGCGCCGAGATCACTTCGAAGCTCGGGTTTTCGGTCGTCGCTCCAATCAGCGTAATTGTGCCGTCTTCCACATAGGGCAGCAGGAAGTCCTGCTGTGCTTTGTTGAAGCGGTGGATTTCGTCCAGGAACAGCACAAGCCCTTCCTGTGGTTCTGGTGCAAAAAGGGACGGTCGCGCATCCAGCGTGGGCAGCAGTTTGCGGATGTCATCCTTACTCGCTGAGACGGCAGACAGCGCTGCGAAACGCCGTCCTGTGTGCCTGGCAATCAGCCGCGCCAGTGTCGTTTTTCCCACACCCGGCGGCCCCCAAAGAATCATTGAATGTAACGCATTGTTCTTTATCGCGTTATAGAGCGGCTTACCGGGCGCAACCAGGTGCTGCTGGCCGATGAACGCATCCAGGGTCTCAGGGCGAATCAGATCTGCAAGTGGTTTACTCATACACGCCAGTGTCTCAGAAATTTAACGCAGGGTCAACAATTATAGGTTAAAATCCTCCAGACCTGCGATTAAAGCACGTTAAGGAGCGTTATCGTGAAACCCGTGATGTTGATGATCCTCGATGGCTGGGGAATCCGTGATATGGAACACGGAAATGCCGTCGTTCTGGCCAATACACCTAACTTTGACCGCTGGCGGACGACGCTGGATCGCGCCATCGTGGATGCATCCGGCGAAGCTGTGGGGCTGGTCGCAGATCAGATGGGCAACTCTGAGGTTGGCCATCTCAACCTGGGCGCGGGCCGCATCGTCTACCAGGATATTTCTGCGATTGATCTGGCAGTCAGGGATGGGTCGCTGGCGCAGAAACCGCACCTGCTGCAAGCCTTTGCACGCGTAAAGGCACAGGGGACGAAACTGCACCTGATCGGGCTGCTGAGCGATGGCGGCGTCCATAGCCACGAGCGGCACCTCATGGCCCTGTTAAAGATGATCCAACAACACAGTATCAACCCCGTGATTCACGTCATTACCGACGGGCGCGATACGCCACCCAACAGCGGCATTGATTTTGTGCGCAAGCTGGAGACCACACTCTCGCTGGAAGGCAGCGGTGTAATTTCCACAGTCAGTGGGCGCTATTATGCAATGGATCGTGACAAGCGCTGGGAGCGCACCCACCGCGCCTATGACGCGCTGGCCTACCGCCAGGGTGAGCGCGCTGCCACCGCCAGTGAGGCAATCTTGCAGTCCTATGCCAAGAATGTGACCGATGAGTTCATTCTGCCAACGGTCATTGGCGATAACGAGGGTCTGAAGATCATGCCAGGGGATGTACTGCTGTTCTTCAATTTTCGTGCAGATCGCATGCGCCAGATCGTGCAGGGCTTTTCCATGCCCAAAAGCGTGGGCTTTGAAGATCGCACCCAGGTCGAGGATCTGCACCTCGTCACCTTTACCGAGTATGATGCGAATTTCCCGGTTTCAGTGTTGTTCGGTAAGGAGATCCTGACGAACACACTGGCCGAAGTGCTGAGCAAGCACGGCAGAAAACAGTACCATTCCGCCGAAACGGAGAAGTATCCGCATGTGACCTACTTCTTTAACGGTCGCCAGGAAACGCCGTTCGAAGGTGAAGATCGCCAGATTATTCCGTCCCCAAAAGTGGCCACGTATGACCTGCAGCCGCAGATGAGCGCGCCGGAACTGACCGAGGCCACCTTACAGCGCCTGAAGACGCACGATGATGACTTTATCCTGATCAACTTTGCGAACCCGGATATGGTGGGCCACACCGGTGTGCTGGAAGCGGCCATTCGCGCTGTAGAGACGGTGGATGACTGCGCCAACCAGTTGGTAGAGGCGGTGCTGGCAAAGGGTGGGGTAGCCATTGTGACTGCCGATCACGGTAATGCAGAGGTGATGGTCAATGAAATCACGGGAGAACCGCACACCTATCACACCACCAATCCAGTATCTCTGTTCGTGATCGGCGACCGCTATTTTGCGATGCGCCCGCGGGGCATTCTGGCAGATGTAGCGCCTACCGTGCTGGATCTGCTGGGGGTGCCGCAGCCCGAAGAGATGACCGGACGCACCCTGCTCGATCACAGTTAGCACAGGCTGAATATAATGCAGGGTGCGAGCCAGCATGCTTGCACCCTGCGCTCATCCGCCACCTTCTATACCTGCACTTCGGCAGGAGCCTCACGGCGTTCCACCGGAGAGTCGTGCCGCGTTTCGTTCACGATGATGCGCACCGAACGATCATACGTGAAGTAATTCCACACCCAGTTGATCAGTACACTGATGCGGTTGCGGAACCCGATCAGCCACACCAGATGCAGAAACAGCCATGTGATCCAACCCAGATACCCGGTAAGCTGGATGGCGTAGTAGGGCCAGGCCACGGCGCGCCGCCTTCCGATGGTCGCCATGATGCCGCGATCGTTGTAGATAAATGGTTTGAGGACATCGCCGTTGATCGCGCGGAGAATGTTCTGTGCTGCCAGCGGCCCCTGCTGGTTGGCGACCGGGATCACCTGAGGATAGGGCTGGCCGCTTTTCGGCTCCACGAGATGCGCAATATCGCCCACCGCAAAGATGCCCGGACGGTCTATGACCTCCAGCGCAGGGGTCACGGGAATGCGTCCGCCTTTTTCCAGAGGAATGCCCAGCGCATTGGCCAGCGCAGAACCCTTAACGCCAGCGCTCCACACCAGTGTGTGCGCCGGGATTTCGCGCCCGTCGGCCAGCAGCACGCGCCGCCCATCGAAATCCTGGACTTTCGCGTTCAGCATGACCTCGACACCGAGCGACTCCAGTTGGCGTTTGGCCGAATCGCGCAGGTTCTGGGGATAGGCCAGCAGCAGATTATCCAGCGCTTCGAGCAGAATCACACGCGCGTTCATATGCTTCAGGCCGCTGTACTCGTTCCTGAGGACGAAATTGTACAGTTCGTACATCGCGCCTGCGGTTTCCAGGCCGGTGGGGCCGCCGCCTACCACGACCATCGTCGTCAGGGCGCGCTGCGCTTCTGGATCTTCTTCCCAGGCCGCGCGTTCAAACAACTGCAGGACATGGTTGCGCAGCGTGATGGCCTCAGCAACACTCTTCAGACCATGTGCATTGCGTTCCAGGGACTGGTTGTTGTAGAAATTCGTCACACTGCCAGCAGCAATGATCAGGTAATCGTAACCTTCGACAAAGGTCTCGCTGTCATACATGACGGTGACGGCGCGGGCTTCTTCGTCGATATCAGTCACCGTGCCCAAACGGAAATGAATGTTCGCTTCACGCCGGAAGATTCCACGCACCGGGTAGGCGATGTCGCTGGGATCGAGACCCGCTGTGGCGACCTGATACAGCAGCGGCGTAAAGGTATGGAAATTCTGCCGGTCAATCAGCAGTACGTCCACCGGTTTACCGGCCAGTTCGCGGGCAGCATACAGGCCCCCAAATCCCGCGCCAATGATAATGACCCTCGGTTTTGCGTTCATCACGATGCAGCTCCTTCTCCCTCTCCTGCCACGCATTTGTGACGTTTTTCACATAGCAGATCTTACCAGATGCGCCCCACAATGAGTGTACGAGTTGCCAATTACACGGAACTGAACGCAGCGTTATAATCCCCTTGTTTGAATCGCCTACGGATAAGGAATACTACCATCATGCCACGCGCATTGATCAGCGTTCACGATAAGACCGACTTAGTCAGATTTGCGACCACGCTTGTGGAACTGGGTTGGGACCTCGTCGCCAGCGGCGGTACCGAGAAGGCGCTGCGCGAAAACGGGTTGGATGTTACACCCATTGAACAGGTCACCGGGCTGCCGGAAATGTTGGGCGGGCGGGTGAAAACACTGCACCCTGCCGTGCATGCGGGCATTCTGGCGCGCGATACAGCAGAGGATATGGAGGCACTGGCAGCGCACGGTTTCGCCCCCATCAACATGGTCGTCTGCAACCTGTATCCCTTTGCCGAAACAGTCGCCCAGAAAAACGTCAGCCTGCAGGACGCGGTGGAACAAATCGACATCGGCGGCGTGGCGCTGCTGCGCGGGGCGGCGAAGAACTTCTTTCGTGTTGCTGTGGTCTGCGACCCTGCCGATTACAGCCGGGTGGCCGCCGCCCTGAAGGCCAGCGGCGAACTTGACCTGGCACTGCGGCGTAATCTGGCCATCAAGGCATTCGCGCACACGCGCGACTATGACACCGCGATCCATGCCTTTCTCTCCCGCGGCACCATGACTGGCATGCAGGCGGTATCCCTGGATCTTCCCGACCAGCTCTCGATTGGTGTACAGAAAGTAGAAACCCTGCGTTATGGAGAGAACCCGCACCAGGTGGCAGCCTATTACAGCCGCCAGGCGAATGAAGGCCCATTGGGCGGCAAACTGCTCGCTGGCAAGCCGCTGTCCTACACAAACATCCTGGATGTCGATGCCGCGTGGCGGGCCGCGTGCAGCTTCGATGAACCGGCCTGTGTCATCGTCAAGCATCTTACCCCCTGCGGCATCGCGGTTGGGGCGACTATCGCCGAAGCCTTCCCAAAAGCGCTGGCCTCTGATCCGCTTTCAGCATTCGGCTGCGCGATGGCGGTAAACCGCGAGGTGGACAGCGCGTTTGTGGACTCGCTGGGCACACTGTTAATTGACGATCTGGCTGCGCCGTCCTTCACGCCGGCAGCACAGGCCACGCTGGCACAAACCCGCAAGAACTGCCGCCTGCTGCAGATTCCCTACACCTACGACGGTACAGAAATCGAAATTCGCACCGTGCATCGCGGGCTGCTGGTACAGCGTGCCGACCTCGGCGACCCGGACGGAACCCTCATGAAAACAGTCACCAACCGTTCGCCCACTGCCGACGAGCTGAAGGCGCTGCAGTTCGCCTGGAAAGCGATGCAGCACGTGAAATCCAACGCGATCGTTCTGGCGGTGCCGGATGCCACGATTGGCATCGGGGGCGGGGTCACCAGCCGGGTGGACGCAGCCAGGCTGGCAGTTTCGAAAGCAGGTGAGCGCGCGCGCGGGGCGGTTATGGCGTCTGATGGGCTCATCCCATTCGCCGATGGATTAGAGGTTGTGGCAGAATCGGGGGTCACCGCCGTAATCCAGCCGGGCGGATCAATCCGCGACGGTGAGGTGATTGAAGCAGCGAACCGCTACAACATCGCAATGGTGTTCACCGGGGTTCGCCACTTCAGGCACTAATGCGCGCCTATGGCGCGATTCTGACCGCCTATTCCGAGGGGAGAATCACGCCATCTGTGT
>CAZQIJ010000084.1:7499-13250 GCA_964592955.1 uncultured Anaerolineaceae bacterium | reverse complement strand
CCCTGCCCCCTGCTCCCACTGAGGAGAGAAGGGGGAGAACCGCAGGCCAGAAGATCCCCTCGCCCCTGCGTGGGAGAGGGGATTTAGGGGTGAGGGGGCAAAGATACCTGGGCAGTCACATAATTCACAGGTAAGCAGCTTCGTGCTTTATTTAACCGGAGTCCACCATGGCGAGTATTGATCTTCAGAACATGGGCAAGCGCGCGCGCGATGCGGCCTTCGCGCTGGCACAAGTGACCAGCGCGGCGAAGCATACCGCGCTGCGCACGGTGGCGGATGCGCTGGAATACAACCGCGCGGCAATCCTGGCGGCAAACCGCCGTGACCTCGATGCGGCGGCAGAAGCAGGTCACCCGGCTGCGCTGATTCGGGACCGCTTCGACCTCGCGCGCCGCCTCGATGAAATGATCGGGGATGTGCGCAAAGTGGCCGCTTTGCCCGACCCGGTGGGTGAGGAATTTGACCAGCGCACCCTGGCCAACGGTCTGAAAGTGTCGCGCAGGCGCACCCCGCTGGGGGTGCTGGGGGTGATTTACGAAGCGCGCCCCAACGTCACGATCGATGTGGCGGCGCTGGCGCTGAAGACAGGCAACGCGGTGATCATGCGCGGCGGCAAAGAGACCTTCCAGAGCAACATGGAACTGGTGCGCGTGCTTGGCGAAGCGCTTGCGACGTGCGGCCTGCCTGCCGATGCTGTGCAGTATATCGCCAGCACCGACCGCGACTATGTGCTGCAAATGCTTAAACAACACAGGTACATCGATATGATCATCCCACGCGGCGGCGCATCTCTGCACGATTTCTGCCGGGAGAACAGCACCATCCCGGTGATTACCGGGGGCCTGGGGATCTGCCACCTGTTTGTTGACCAAACCGCACGGTTCGACGCAGCCCTGAACGTCATTCATAACGCCAAAACACAGCGGCCATCGGTGTGCAACGCGCTCGATACGCTGCTGGTACACGAAGCGGTCGCGGCGGACTTTCTGCCGCAGCTTGTGGATCATCTGCGCCCGGCGGGGGTAACGTTCCGGGCGGAACCCCGCGCCCTCGCGCACCTTGCGCCAGCAGACGATATCACCCCGGCAGGGGCGCAGGACTTCGATACCGAATGGATGGCGCTGATTCTGGGGTTGAAGGTCGTTGGCTCGCTTGATGACGCCATCGCACATATCCGCCAGCACAGCACGCAGCATTCAGACGGCATCCTCACCGAAGACGCTGCACACGCCGCGCGCTTCCTCAACGAGGTTGATTCTGCTGCCGTTTATGTGAATGCCAGCACACGCTTCACCGATGGATCCGCCCTGGAACTGGGGGCAGAGGTCGCCGTGAGCACCCAGAAGCTGCATGCGCGCGGGCCGATGGCGCTGGAAGCACTGACCACCTACAAGTGGATTGTCATAGGAGACGGGCATATACGCCCCTGATGATGACGACAGTACTGCTGCTTGAAGATAACAGAGATATGCTGAACCTGACGGCGGATTTTCTGGAGATCGCGGGGTACCAGGTGCTGCGCTGCCTGAATGGGGTGGAGGGGCTGGCCAGGCTTCAGGAACAGGCACACATCCCCGATATCATTGTGACGGATGTGGCGATGCCGGTCATGGATGGTATAGCGTTCGTGGAGACAGTGCGCGATCATGCCGTGTGGAAGCAGATTCCGGTCGTCATCGTAAGCGGTGATGCCCAGGACGAAACCTTCCAGGCACAACACGCGCTGGAAGGCTTTCTGCTGAAACCCTTTCGGCAGCAGCAGCTAGAAGCCCTGATCCGCCGCCTGACGCGCGACCCAGCGGGTTAGAATTCGGCTTCTTTCCAGATTTCCCAGAATGGCGGGCCTTCCTGGTAAAACTGGCGCAGCGACTCCCAGTGGACCTGGTCTGGCATGGCTTCGAGATGCGCTTCGCGGACGGCCTGCAGGGCGGCGGTGAGGCTAAGCAGCTCGCGTTCTTTAAGCGCCAGCACCGCAAAGGTGGTAGACCGGCTGATGCCCGCGCCGCATGCCACCAGCAGCCGCCCCTGCTGGCTTCGGACGAACTCTGCCGCCTGATCGAACAGTTTCTTCTGGATCGGGTATCCTTCTTCCACGCGCAGATACAATGACCGGACGCCGGGCAGATCCAGCGGGCGGTGCAGGTGGAGCACCGCGTCAATCTGCTGTTCGGCCAGCCTGTCAGCATCGATCTTCTCTCGTGTTGACCCTGTAAACAGCCAGGGACGAATCATGTACATCGGTATTATTCCCCACACGGATACTGTGTACTGGTCTGCGGACGGGATTGGAGCGTGACCGGGACCTCAAAGGTCTGGTCGCCGCGCACCACCAGAAGGCTGACGGTGTCACCGGGACGGTGGTTGACGACCATATAGGCCACCAGCTCATCAATATTATCGACATAAACGTCGTTGATTGCCACAATGATATCGCCGCCCACGCACACCTGCTGCTCGCGCACCTGCACTTCGCGCGTGCCACCGCGAAGGCCGGCCTGCGCTGCCGGGGAATCTGGCGTCACCACACTGATGAGCACCCCGGAGTCTACCGGCAGGTTCAGCACCTCGGCCATACTCGCCACGCTGTAGTTGCCTTCTGCGCCCATCGCGCTGATCCCCAGCCAGGCATAATCCACGACGCCAGCCGCGATCAGATCCGGCACGACACGGCTCACGGTGCTGGCAGGCACAGCAAACCCCACGCCTTCAAACGTCCCGCTGCTGCTGCGAATGGCGGTATTGACACCGATGACCTCACCCTGCGAATTCAGGAGCGGGCCGCCCGAATTGCCAGGATTAATCTGCGCATCGACCTGGATGATCGCCGGATTCTGGAAGTTGGCCGGCAGCGCGCTTTCGAGCAGGGCGGCAGAGCTAAGCTGGCGTCCTAACCCGCTGACAATGCCAACCGTCATCGAGCTGGCCAGGCCAAACGGGTTGCCGATGGCGATGGCGCGCTGGCCCACACGCACCGCGCCAGAATCGCCCAGCGGCAAAGGAATGAGGCGTGCTGCGTCTGTTTCCACACGCAGCACGGCGATATCGCTGTAGGAATCTGTGCCGGTAATTTCGGCCACTTCCAGGACGCCGTCATGAAACGTGACGCGCACTTCGTCGCTGTCCTTGATGACGTGCGCGTTGGTGATGATGTGCCCCTCTGTATCGTAGATGAAGCCAGAACCGGTGTTGACATCGATCACGCCGTTGGTGCCCCGGTCAATCACTTCGATGTTGACGACCGACACCGCACTGCGTTCGTAGAGGTTCGTCAGCAGCAGGTATTCGGCATCGGCCTGGGAGCGAATATCCCCGGAGACGGCGGTGGGCTGGGCACCGGTTTGGGGAGCGCTGCGGCTGATGGGCAGGTCTGCGGCGGGGGTGCCGGGCGTCACGGGGACGTAAGCGCTCGCGCCGCCATCACAGCTCGCCGCGAATGCCATGATGGCCAAAAACAGAAGCATACGGTAAAAGTGGGTCATGGTCTCTCAAACAATCCATCTCATGTTAAGCCTATTGTATCAAACCTGGCGCGGATTCCTGCACCTTGCATTTCCGGCAGGTGTGGTCTACTTTTGGACGCGAGGAGACACATTCATGAATTCATGGGATGCATTTGTGGCGCGCCAGCCGCGTGCCCACGTATTGCAGCTTTCTGCCTGGGCAAAGCTCAAAGGCGCATATGGCTGGGCGTCTGCGCAGGCTGTGGTGCCTGGCGCTCATCACGACGAAATCGCGGCAGGGGCACAGATCCTGTTCCGGCGGCTGCCGCTGCGCCTGGGGACCATGGCGTACCTGCCGATGGGGCCATATGTGAGCGCAGACTCCCAGTACCCGGCGCTGTGGGAAGCGATACGCGCGCAGGCACGCAGCAGGCGGGCCGCCTTCCTTAAGCTGGAACCGGGTATCTACACGCCGCCGGATGCCGCCCCGGACTTCACACGCTGGGGTTTTCGCCAAAGCCCGCAGACGATTCAGCCGCCGCGCACCGTCATCATCGATATTGGCGGTGACGACGAAACGATCCTGGGGCGCATGAATCAGGGCACGCGGCGCAAGGTACGCCAGAGCCTGAAGAACGACATTCACTATTATGAAGCCCCGCGCGAAGGCGTCGCCCGCTTCAACAGGCTGATGCAGACCACCGGCGAACGCAACGCGTTTGGGGTACACGCGCCGGGCTATTACGCGCTGGCGTATGATCTGTTTGTGCCGCAGCACGCCGCGCTGCTGCTGGCCGAACACGAAGGCGACGTGCTGGCCGGCGTCATGGTGTTCGCCAGCAGAGACCGCGCCTGGTACCTGTACGGCGCGTCGTCCAGCGAGAAGCGCAACCTGATGGCCAGTTACGGCATTCAGTGGCAGGCGATTCAGTGGGCGCGCGCGCGCGGCTGCCGCGCTTACGACATGTGGGGCATCCCAGACGAAGACGAGGCCACGCTCGAAGCGCAGTTTCAGGAACGCTCCGACGGGCTGTGGGGCGTGTACGGCTTCAAGCGCGGGTGGGGCGGCCAGGTGGTGCGGTCAGAAGGGGCGTGGGATCTGGTGTACAATCCGCTGGTGTACGCGGCGTACCAGCAGGCGCTGAAGCGGCGCGGAGACACTGCCGAATGACGATTCAGGCCGAAATCATAGACAACCGGGAGACCTGGAACACCACGCTGCGAACCCTGCCCTGCGCGCATGTGCTGCAAACGTGGGAGTGGGGCGAATTCAAGCGCGAAACAACGGGCTGGGTGCCGGTGCGGTTCGCGTTTCGGCGCGACGCCGATCCTTCTGCGATTGTGGCGATGGCCTCGGTGGGGGTGCGGCGTGTGGGCCCGCTGAAGGTCATGTATGTTTCCAAAGGTCCGGCGCTGGATTATGCCGATACCGCGCTGGCTGCCGACATCCTGGGCTATCTGGAGCGGTACGCGCGGCGAAACGCGGCCATCTGGCTGAAAACGGACCCGGACGTAATCGCGGCGACGGGCGTCCCCGGTGAGGACGACGACACGCCAGCCGATGTTGGCACACAGATCCTGGCGCTGCTGCAGGCGCGCGGCTGGCGTCTCTCCAACGATCAGGTGCAGTTTCGCAACACAATCGCGGTTGACCTGACGCCGGACGAAGACACGCTGCTGATGCAGATGAGCCAGAACACCCGGCGCAAAGTGCGCACGGCAGAAAAGAAAGGCGTGCGGGTGCGCGCGGCCACCGCAGACGACCTCGCCACACTCTATCACCTGTATCAGGTCACAGGCGCGCGCGATGGTTTCCTCATTCGCCCACAATCGTACTATGCGAAAGAATGGCGCTTGCTGCTGGACGCGGGACTGGCGCACGCCCTGCTGGCGGAAGTCGAGGGGGAGCCGGTCGCCCATGTGATTCTGTTTCACTTCGGGACGACCTGCTGGTATTTCTACGGTGCCAGCGGCCCCGAACACCGCGACAAAATGCCGAATTATCTGCTCCAGTGGGAAGCGATGCGCTGGGCAAAAGCGCAAGGCTACACCCACTATGATATGTGGGGTGCCCCGGATCACTTCACCGAGAGTGACAGCATGTGGGGGGTTTACGAATTCAAACGCGGGTTTCGCGGCACCGTCGTGCGGCACATCGGCGCGTGGGATTTCTCACCTTTCCCGCCATTGAACTGGCTGTATACTCGGGTCATGCCGCGGGTCATTGCCTGGATGCGGCGGCGGTAAGGGCTGCATCGTGAACATCACCGCGTGAACATCACCGCGTGAACATCACCGCGTGAACATCACC